>JAFPYK010000142.1 GCA_017412265.1 Lachnospiraceae bacterium | reverse complement strand
GCGCCCCCAGGAGATTGCCCGCGCCGCGGATCTCCAGGTCACGCATCGCGATACGGAAGCCCGAGCCGAGGTCTGTATACTCACGGATCACCTGCAGGCGCTTCTCCGCGACCTCCCTCAGCTGCCGGTTGCGGCGGTACATGAGAAATGCATAGGCCGTCCGCGAGGAACGCCCCACGCGTCCCCGCAGCTGGTAGAGCTGCGCCAGGCCCAGCCGGTCCGCGTCGTCGATGATGATCGTGTTCACATTCGAGATATCCAGGCCGGTCTCGATGATGGTCGTGGAGACCAGGACGTCAATCTCCCCCTCCACGAAGTCCATCATGATCTGCTCCAGCTCCCGCTCCTTCATCTTGCCGTGGGCGTATGCCACCTGCGCGTCCGGCACCAGCTTCTGCACCTGCGCGGCGACGTCCGGGATCGTATTGACCCGGTTATAGACATAATAGACCTGCCCGCCGCGGGCCAGCTCGCGCACGATGGCCTCGCGCACCATCTCATCCGAGTGCTCCATCACAAATGTCTGCACCGGCACGCGGTCCACCGGCGGCTCCTCCAGGACACTCATGTCGCGGATGCCCGCCAGGCTCATATGCAGCGTCCGCGGGATTGGTGTCGCCGACAGTGTCAGCACGTCCACGTCCTGCTTCATCTGCTTGATCTTTTCCTTATGCGCCACCCCGAAGCGCTGCTCCTCATCGATGATGAGCAGCCCCAGGTTCTTGAACTCCACATTCTTCGAGAGCACCTTGTGCGTGCCGATCAGGATGTCCACCAGTCCCTTCTTCGTGCGCTCGATGATGCTCTTCTGCTCCGAAGCCGTCCGGAACCGCGAGAGCATCTCCACAGTCAGCGGATACTCCTTCATCCGCTGCACGAACGTATTGTAGTGCTGCTGGGCGAGAATCGTCGTCGGCACCAGGAAGACCACCTGCTTTCCGTCCGAAACCGCCTTGAACGCGGCCCGGATCGCGATCTCCGTCTTGCCGTAGCCCACGTCCCCGCAGATCAGCCGGTCCATGATCCGCCGGCTCTCCATATCGTGCTTGGTCGCCGCGATGGCCGCCAGCTGGTCCTCCGTCTCCTCGTAAGGGAACTGCTCCTCGAACTCTGCCTGCCAGACCGTATCCGGGCTGAAGGCGAATCCCTGCCGCGACTCTCGGACCGCGTACAGCTCCACGAGCTCCTTCGCGATATCCGCCACCGCGCCCTTGACCCGCGCCTTCGTCGTCTTCCACTCCGGCGAATTCAGCTTGTTCAGCCTCGGCTTCGCCGCGCCCGACCCGGCGTACTTCTGCAGCACATCCACGCCCGTCGCCGGGATGTAGAGCGTGCCGCCCCCGCCGTATTCCAGCTTGATATAGTCCTTGATCGTGTGATCCACCTCGAGCTTCTCGATGCCCCGGTAGATCCCCAGGCCGTGGCTCTCGTGCACGACGTAATCGCCGATCGCGAGCTCGTTAAAGCTCTGGATGTATTTGCCCTGGCCCGCGTAGCGCTTCTTGCGCCGCTTCTTCCGGCGCGCACCGAAGATATCCGTATCCGAGAGGATCACCGTCTTGATCAGCGGGTACTCAAAGCCCCGCCGCAGCCCGCCGGAGATCACCATCGTCTCGCCGGGCAGCACCTCCCGGTCCAGGTCCTCCGAATAAAATGCCGAGAGCTCCCGGTCAAACAGGTCCTGGGCAAGCCTTCTCGCCCTCGACGCAGAGCCCGACACCAGCAGAATCCGGTAGCCGTTCTTCTTCCATTTGGCCAGATCACTCACCAGCAGCTCAAAATCATTGTTGTAAGGGTTGACCGATCGCACGGTCAGCGAGAACTTCCCGGTCACGCCCCAGGCCGCCGAGACACTGCTCTCCATCGTCGAGAGCAGGACCGCGTCCAGATGAGCGAGCTTCTCATAGACCCGGCCGCGCCCGATCAGCGCGTCCGTCTGTCCCGGCAGCAGGCTTCCCTGCTCCAGCCTCCCGGCCATACTCTCCCGAAACTCCGTCTCGACAAACTCCGCCTTCTCCTCCAGCCTTCCGGTCCCGTCCAGGAAAGCCACCGTATCGAGGTCGCGGAAATAATCAAAAAACGACACCGTCGTATCGTAGAAATACGTCACATACGCGTCGATGCCCGCAACGCCCTGCAGGAACTCCCGGTTCTCCTGAAACTCCCGCACCGTCGACTCCAGCAGATGCGCCGCCTCCGGGTGTCCCCCGTCGCGCAGCCGCTTCGCCTGCTTCTTGGTCTCCGCCTCGATCTTCGCGAACCCGGCCTCCTCCTGCTCCTTCGTCAGGATAAACTCCTGCGCGGGATAGATCGTGACCGACGTAACCTGCTCCACCGATCTCTGGCTCTCCGCGTCAAATGCGCGGATCGTATCCACCTCGTCGTCCCACAGCTCGATCCGGTAAGGCGTCTCCTCCGTCAGCGGGAACAAGTCGATGATCCCGCCGCGCACCGCGAACTGCCCCGGCTGCTCCACCTGCACTTCCCGCACATAGCCCAGCTCCGCGAGCTTCCCCGCAAATGCAGTCACATCCAGGATATCACCCTCAGCCACCGTCATCACATGCCTGCGGATCAATGAAAGCGGCAGCACCGCATCCATCCCGGCGTCGATGGTCGTAACCACCGTCACCTCGTCCTCCTCCAGCAGCGCCCGCAGCACCTTCATGCGCTGCGCCGTGATCGCGTTGCCGTGCACGTCCGCCGAGTAAAAGATGACATCCTTCGGCGGATAGTACAGAACCCGTTTATTATAAAGAAGATAATCCTGATAGAACTCCTTTGCCCGCCTCTCATCCGGCAGCACAATCAGGCCCACCTCCCGGCCCTGTGACAGACCATAGACCAGGTGCGCCTTCTGGGAATCCGTACATCCCGTTACCAGGAACGGTGTCCTCCCCTTATGCAGTTGTTCCCGGATCTTCTGGAATTCCTCCAGCTGTAAGAGCGGTGTCAGGAACGTCTTCATCTGCTGTCTTCTCCGTGCCGTTCTCCGGCTTCTCCTTCGGTTTCTTTTCCTTCTTCTCTTTCTTCGCGTTAAACCGGTTCATCGCTTCCTCGATCCCCTCGGTCAGGATCACGAGGACCGCCTCCGACGCCTGCTTCGCGGCCTCCTTCATCAGAGGCTCCTCCTCCGCGCTGATATGCCCCAGCACATAATCCGCCAGGTCCCACTCCTTCGGCTTGTGCCCGACGCCCACCTTAATCCGCGGGAAATCCTGGCTGCCGATGCAGCCGATGATGCTCTTGATCCCGTTGTGCCCGCCGGCGCTCCCCTTCTTGCGGATCCGCAGCTGCCCCACATCCAGGCTCACATCATCGAAGATCACCAGGACATCCTCCGGGGCTATCTTGTAAAATGCGCAGAATCCCTGCACGGCCTCCCCGCTCAGGTTCATATACGTCTGCGGCTTGACCAGGAGCACCTTCTGCCCGCCGATATAGCCGCTGCCGAACATCGCCCGGTACTTGCGCTCCCTCACGGGGATCTGGTAATCCTCCGAGATCCGGTCCAGCACCGTGAAGCCGGTATTGTGTCTTGTTCCGATATATTTCTTGTCCGGGTTGCCCAGACCGACAATCATCTTCATGGTATCCTCTTATCCATTTCATGGTTTTCATAACGACGTGAGGCAATTATACCAAAAAAAGCACTTCCCGACAACCGCAAAGCCTTGAAAAAGAGGGGCGCCCCAAGGCTCCCCTCTTTCCTGTTCCCACTATATTACGGATGCAGCCACCGGAGAACGGTTCTCCGAATTCTGCGAACAACCCACATTATACTGCGCCAGCCGGGATTCCACCTTCGTCCGAAGAGAGAATCCCCGAGATCAAATCCTAGCGTTTCACTCTCCGCACTCAGCCCCTCCTGTATCGCGTTCCTTCGATCTGTCATCAGTGCAACTTCTATCCGGGCAAGGATTTCGGTAAGTGCCGCTGCCCGAAGCCCCATCTGCTCAGTCTCCGCCACCTCGCGAAACAGCCCGCGCATCGTCTCCTGCTCCTCCTCATCCAGCCGCAGAGCAAAACTCTCCTCAGGCACCGCCTGCCTCAGCATCGAATTGCGGACAGGCTCTCCTAAGAAACCTGCCATAGTTTCCAGCGGGACATGAATCACTGCGGCCACAGCACTGCTCCCCGCAAAGGCATGCGGCCGATAACAGAGCGCATCGGTAAATGATCTCACAACCAATATGCCGGCAGCTGCCCCCTGATATTGATCCGCGAAATGAAATGTCCCGGTTCCACTCTCCACATATAAAAGCAGCCATTCCGAGTGCTCCTCAAAAAGCATTTCCCGGTCCAACGACAAGATCTCCCCGACAGCCGCATTCCCGGCTCCTTCAGGAGTACGCGAAAAGATCTGTTCCTTCGTCTCATTGATCCACTGTGTATTCACTTCGGATACTCCTTTCGGTTTTTCTCCCGATATGCAACGGGGCTCTGGCGAAAACGCCTGAAAAACTGTCGCTTGAGCGTGTGTACGCTGCCAAACCCACTGGCCAATGCAATCTCCTCCAGCGGACGGTCCGTGGTCACAAGTAGATTGGCAGCGTATCTCGTGCGCCATCGTTTCAGCAACGCGGAGACACTCGCCCCGAACTTATATCGAAGCAGCCTGTCCGCGTATCGAGGTGTCATTGCAAATTGTTCAGAAATCCGCCTTCGAAGCTCCTCTACGTCCTCCAGCATGTGGCCCTCGAGAAAAGACAGCAGCGCAAATGCTCTCTGGTCCTTATCATACTATTCGTTATGGTACCGCTGCGGAAACAGCCAATCTGCAAATACCGGATATCGGATACTCCATGCACGGTAAAAGCTGTGATAGAACCTCGATGACGAGGAAAAATGCAGATCTGCAAGCTTTCCCTCAAATGTCACCTCATCATTATAAACCCACAGGCCCATGAAAACCGAGCGCAGATGATCCGTCAGATCCTCCCATCTGCATTCCGTCAGCTTCCACGCCTCTTCCTTCAATTCCTCCGGAGAGCAGCCCAGTCTTCCCGCAGACGCCTCCAGCCGCAGATCCCCTTTCAGATGCCCGGCGAGATCCTCCATCATGCGAAAACTCAGAGGAATCTCCCGCTCAGACTCCTCCGGCGCCGCACAGAGCGCGAGCCTGCGTATCAAACGGTTGGCCAGCGCCGCCGCAATTCCGATCCGAATCCCCTTCTCTTCCTCACAGGAATGCCAGATATCATCCAGAACTTCTGCTTCAGCATCGGTTGGCACCCGCAGAGAGGACCTGGTGTATGCCTTGGCCTCTTCTATCGCTAAACCCGCAGAAAGCAAGAGGAGGAGATCTACCTTCATCGCCTCCATAACCAGTGTCTCCTCCGGAAGAAACCGGCAGATCTGATATGGCAGAAGCAGCCCATACATACCCGGTCTTAATGTCTCCCGCAACCCGTTGACTTCCAGTTCACCGCTGCCGGCATTCATGCGGAACAAGATCCCGTCATTCTCCCAGATCGCCGGTGTTGGGGTCATAATCTCCCTCTCCTCCGGCTCATAGAGGCAACTGGAGAAAAAGGTCATCTCCGGCGGCAAAAAATATGTATTCATACCCAATCCTTTCAGATTCCATTGTATATGCACCTGATCACAACTCACTCTGACTATCCACTTTTATTGTAAACGTCCGTGTTGAAGATTCAAGCAAAAAAACAATCAGGTACATTTTGAACTGTTCGTCTGACTCTTTTATTGCTATTGTAGATTTACTTCAATATGTGCACGTTTCGAAGAACACCTTTCCCCAGGACACATATTACTCAACACGATGGCAGTTATATTAATGAGGAAGCAATCATGCTTTTCACGATCTTGGTTTGTCTCATTTTCCTTTGGGAAATGATCCTGTCTGCATTGACCACAATAAACAGCTTAAGCAGGAAGCATCAGCGTGTCACTCTCAGCCAATCATTGAAAGAAGTCGCACTTGCACCAGTACTTCTGCTTCTGTTTCTGACAGCTAGATCAACCTATGAACAGACAGATGCCATCCGGTCGGTATTGATTCTGCTCAGCATCTCTTTTGGTTATGTGGTGATAATGGCTTCCAAACTGATCGTCACATCAGGAAATCGTCAGCAGCAAGTAGTTGTCTTTCTTTTTGATCTTCTCCCCTGTCTGGCACTGTTTCTCATGGGAGTCCTCCATCATCAAGGTGCTGCAGCGGTCATCCGTATGGCTTCACTGCTATCCTATGCATTTATAAGGGGCCTTCGCATGTGGCTGTCCGTCCGCAGCAGGCAATAATACTTCAGGAAAGCAAGAAAGCCGGAGAATCAGCGAATTTGCTGATCCTCCGGCTCTTTTCTCTGGGTTCCCTTATCCAGTCACTCAGCAGAACCTTCTCTTATCCTTTCCGGCCTCGCTCAGACGGTCTCGAACCACTCCAGGTTCCGGAACACTCTCCGGAAGAAGATGGCAGCCTGGCCATCCCCCGGATCATCCGTCTTCTCCTCGGTGGTTGTCTCCTTCGTCGTCTCCTCGGTCGTCGTTTCCTTGGTCGTCTCCTCGGTCGTTGTCTCTTCCGTGGTCGTCTCCTTCGTCGTCTCCTCGGTCGTCGTCTCCTCCGTGGTCGTCTCCTTGGTCGTCTCCTCGGTCGTCGTCT
>JAFPYK010000141.1 GCA_017412265.1 Lachnospiraceae bacterium | reverse complement strand
GGAGTGCTGCTTCGCGGGAGCATGGACACAGAGGTTACCGGCATCTGCATTGATTCGCGCGTGGTTCAGCCCGGCGATCTGTTTGTGCCGATCATCGGCGAGCGCGTGGACGCGCACCGCTTCATCCCGGATGTGTTCGCGAAAGGGGCGGCCGCCTCATTTACCTCACAGTTTGACAGCCTGCCGGAGGAGGCGAAGGTGCTCATCGGGGTAAATGATACGGAGGAGGCTCTTCAGATGCTGGGCGCCTGGTACCGGAGACAGTTTGACATCCCGGTGGTCGGTGTGACCGGAAGCGTCGGCAAGACGACGACGAAGGAGATGATCAGCGCTGCGCTCTCCGCGAAACTCAAGGTTCAGAAAACTCCCGGCAATTTCAACAGCCTGGTGGGGCTTCCGATCACCGTGCTGGGCATCGAGGACTGCCATCAGGCGGCGGTCATCGAGATGGGAATCAGCGAGCGGGGCGAGATGGAGAAGCTCTCGCAGATCGCGGTTCCTCAGTACGGCGTGATCACCAATATCGGCGTATCGCATATCGGACAACTCGGCTCTCAGGAGAATATCCGCAAGGAGAAGGCGAATATCATCGATTCGTTCGGGGAGGGCTCGGTCCTGTTCCTGTGCGCGGATGACCCGCTGCTCTATGAGATGGCAACGGGCGAGGAGATCGACCTGGATGACCGCACCCGTGAGGTGCTCCCGCAGATTACCGTGCGGACGTTCGGACAGAGACCGGACGCGGACTATCATGCCGTGCAGGTGCAGACCAGAGACGACCGGACATCATTTGCCTGTGTCGGGCCGAACGGCTCCTGCGAGGTGCATCTGTCCGTGATGGGAATTCACAATGTCAATAACGCCCTTGCGGCGATCGGTATCGCAGAAGCACTCGGCCTCACGATGGAAGAGGCTGCCCGCGGTGTGGGGACCTACAAGGCCTTCCGCATGCGCGGCGAGATCCACCATGTGGGCAGCATGAAGCTCATCGACGATACCTACAATGCGAGCCCGGATTCGATGAAGTCCGGGATCCGCATGCTGACCTCGCTCTCGGACTGTGAGAAGACGGTCGCGGTCTTGGCGGACGTGCTGGAGCTGGGAGAGCAGTCGGATGCGCTGCACGAGAGCATCGGAAGATTTATCGCGGAGGAGACGTCGCTCAACTGCCTGGTTACGGTTGGCAAGGGCGGACGTCATATCGCCAGGGGCGCGAAGGAAGCGCTGCCCGAGGGGAGAGACCTGGAGGTGCATTCCTTTGCGGACAAGGCGGAAGCAATCGAATTCTTAAAGGGCATGAACCTGGAAAACTGCGGTGTGCTGGTCAAAGGATCCCGCGGCATGCAGATGGAAGAGATTGTGAAAACCTTCATTCCGGCGTAACAGATTTGTAAGAAAGGCTTGCTATAATGTTTGCGAGGGTGATCATCGATATCTCACACGTGAATCTGGATCGTACATTTGAATATCGGATTCCGGAAGAACTCTCCGGTGAGATCGCGGTGGGCACTCTGTGCGAGGTTCCCTTCGGCAACGCGGACAAGGTCCGCAGGGGCTATGTGGTGGAGCTGACGGAGACGCCGGAGTTTGACCCGGACAAGTGCAAGGATGTGCTGGGGCCCGCGAAGGGCAGCATCCCGATCGAATCTCATCTGATCCGCCTGGCGTGGTGGATGCACCGCAGGTACGGGAGCACGATGAACGATGCGCTGCGCACGGTCATCCCCGTGCGGGAAGAGGTGCGCAGGAAGGTGGAGAGGACGCTGGTGCCGGCCGCGGAGCGGGCGGTGCTGGAGGCAGCCTACGAGGAGTTCACGAGAAAGCACCGGACAGCCAGAGCGAGGCTTCTGGGCGCGGTGCTGGACGAGGGCGAGCTGTCCTACGAGAAGGCTACCGGGAGATACAAGGTCACCGCGGAGACGGTCCGTGTCCTGATCGGGCAGGGGCTCATCGCGGTGAAGGAAGACCGGCAGTTCCGGGGCATGCTCACGCCGGACCTTCCGGCTCCGCAGGTCGTGCTGAGCGACCGCCAGAGGCAGACCGCGGACGGGATCATCGCCCGCAGGAATGAGGGCGACCTGAGGCCGTCCCTGATCCACGGCATCACCGGCAGCGGCAAGACCGAGGTGTATCTGGAGCTGATCCGGCGCGTCGTCGCGGAGGGAGGGCAGGCCATCTGCCTGATCCCGGAGATCGCGCTGACGTACCAGACCGTGAGCCGGTTCCGGGCGCATTTCGGCGACCGTGTCTCGGTGCTTCACTCCCGGATGTCGAGGGGAGAGCGCTTTGACCAGTATGAGAGGGCGAAAGCAGGAGAGATCGATGTGATGATCGGACCGAGGTCCGCTTTGTTCACACCTTTTTCAAATCTTTCGATTATTATCATAGATGAAGAGCATGAGGCAAGCTATAAGAGCGAGAATCCGCCGAAATACCATGCGGTGGAGACGGCCGGAGCGCGGGCCGGAATGTGCGGCGCCATGCTGGTGCTGGGATCCGCGACGCCCTCGGTCGAGAGCTACCGGAAGGCGGTAAGCGGTGAATATGTGCTCTACAGGCTTCCCGAGAGGGCCGGCGCCGGAAGGCTTCCGCAGGTCTATATCGAGGATCTGCGCGAGGAGCTCGCGGCGGGGAACCGCTCGATCTTCTCAAGAAGGCTGCGTGCCCTGATGGAGGACCGCCTCAAGAAGGGACAGCAGATCATGCTGTTCTTAAACCGCAGAGGGTACGCCGGGTTCGCGTCCTGCCGCAGCTGCGGCGAGGTGATCCGCTGCCCGCACTGCGATGTGTCGCTCAAGGCGCATTATCACGGCCGGGCGGGGATGACACTGGAGTGTCATTACTGCGGCTATAAGATGCGGATGCCGGAGAAATGCCCGGCATGCGGGTCTTCTTACCTGGGCGTCTTCGGTCTGGGAACGGAGAAGGCGGAGGAGCTGACCCGGAAGGAGTTTCCGAAGGCACGCATCCTGCGCATGGATCTGGATACGACCTCCGGCAAGGAGGGGCACCGCAGGATCCTGGAGGCATTTGCGGCGAAGGAAGCGGATATCCTGATCGGGACGCAGATGATCGTGAAGGGGCATGATTTCCCGGATGTGACGCTGGTCGGCATCCTCGCGGCGGACCTGTCCTTAAACGATGACGATTACCGCAGCGCGGAGAGAACCTTCCAGCTGGTCTGCCAGGCGGCAGGCAGGGCAGGCAGGGGACGGCTGCCGGGCGAGGCCGTGATCCAGAGCTACCGGCCGGATCATTACAGCCTGACCTGTGCGGCGGCGCATGACTATGAGGCCTTCTACGAGGAAGAGATCGCGTTCCGGAAGCGGATGCATTATCCGCCGTCGGCGGGGCTGATGGCCGTGCTGATGACCGGGAGCGATGAGAAGCGCACCGAACGGTTTGCCGCGGGGCTCGCGGCGAGGATCCGGAAGGAAGCGCCGGAGGAGTTAAAGGTACTGGGCCCCACAAAGGGCGCCTATGGCAAATTAAAGGATATCTACCGCCAGGTGATTTACCTGAAGCATCCGAGAGAGGAAGTGCTCGGCGAGGTGCGGAGGAACCTGGAGATCTTATATCAGCAGGAGAGCGCGTGGCAGGACGTGAGGCTGACATTTGACCTCAATCCTGTGACCGTTTACTGACGGGGGGAGAAAAATGGCTATCAGAAAGATTCGTGAGATCGGTGATCCGGTTCTCAACAAGGTGTGCAAACCGGTCCTCGAGGTGACCCCTCGGATCAGGCAGCTCATTGACGACATGCTTGAGACCATGTATGAGGCAAATGGCGTGGGACTTGCGGCTCCGCAGGTCGGAATCCTGAAGAGGATTGTCGTCATCGACGTGACGCCGGAGGGGGAGGACCCGCTGGTGCTCATCAACCCGAAGATCCTCGAGACGGACGGGGAGCAGACCGGGGAAGAGGGATGCTTAAGCGTCCCCGGCAAGTTCGGTACGGTGACCAGGCCTTCGTATGTGAAGGTGTCTGCCTGCAATGAGCAGCTGCAGCGCTTCGAGATTGAGGGCCGCGACCTTCTCGCGAGGGCACTCTGCCACGAGATCGATCATCTGGAGGGACATCTCTACACGGAGATTGCGGAGGGACCTCTGATGACGGTTGCGCCTCCCGAGGAGGAAGAGGAGTGACGGTATGAGAGTGGTTTTTATGGGGACGCCGGACTTCGCGGTGCCTTCACTGGAGAAGATTCTGGAGGCCGGGCATGAGGTCGCGGGTGTTGTGACACAGCCGGACCGGCCGAAGGGGCGCCACGGGGAGCTGAGTGCGTCTCCGGTCAAGGAATGCGCGCTCGCGCACGGGCTGGAGGTCTACCAGCCGGCGCGTCTGAAGGGACATCCGGAGTGCACGGAGAAGATCGCCTCCTGGAAGCCGGACGTGATCGTCGTGGCGGCCTTCGGGCAGATCCTGCCGAAGGAAGTGCTGGAGATCCCTCCGCTCGGGTGCCTGAACGTGCACGGATCGCTTCTGCCGAAGTACCGCGGCGCGGCGCCGATTCAGCAGGCCGTGGTCGACGGTGAGGCGGAGAGCGGCGTGACCATCATGTATATGGCGGAAGGGCTGGATACCGGGGATATCATCTCCCAGGCAGCCATCGCGCTGGATCCGGAGGAGACCGGCGGGAGCCTTTTCGACAAGATCAAGATCCTGGGGGCGGATCTTCTGGTGAAGACGCTGGAAGCGGCAGCGCGCGGGGAGATTACCCGCACACCGCAGGATGAGACGAAGGCTACTTATGTGAAAATGTATCAGAAGGAGAGCGGGCGGATTGATTTCGGGAAATCCGCGGCGCAGATCGAATGCCTGATCCGCGGGATGAACCCGTGGCCGACCGCATTTACCGCTCTTCACGGAAAGACGCTGAAGATCTGGCGCGCACAGGTGTGCGAGGGCGCAGACGGTGCGGAGCCCGGGACGGTTTGTGAGGTGTCGAAGGATTCCTTCACGGTCCAGACCGGCGACGGCGGGCTGCGCGTGCTGGAGCTGCAGCTGGAGGGAAAGAAGCGCATGGATACGGCTTCTTTCCTGAGAGGAACGACAATCGGGGTAGGGACACTGCTTGGATAAAGGAGTGATACGATGTACTATGATTCGACTTATTTTCTGATCCTGATCGGTCTGGGAATCTCTCTTCTCGCCCAGCAGGGCGTGACGGCCGCCTTCCGGAAATACTCGCAGGTGCAGGTTTCCAGCGGGCTGACCGGGGCGCAGGCCGCGGTGAGGTTCCTTCAGATGAACGGGATCCATGACGTGACGGTCATGCGTACGTCCGGATCCCTGACGGACAACTATAATTCATCCAATAAGACGCTGAATCTGTCGGAGCAGGTCTGCCAGGTGCCTTCGGTGGCCGCGGTGAGCATCGCGGCGCACGAGTGCGGGCACGCGCTGCAGGACGCGGAGGGGTATTCTCCGCTGCGCCTTCGGAGCATCCTGGTGCCGGTGGCGACCATCGGATCCAGGTTTTCCTGGCTGCTTTTCTTCATCGGCCTTGCGATGGGATATTTAAATCTCGCGAAGATCGGTATCTACCTGTTCCTGGGCGTGCTGGCCTTCCAGCTTGTGACGCTTCCGGTGGAATTTGACGCGTCGCGGCGAGGGCTCCGGATGCTTACGGAGTGCGGCGTGCTGACAGAGGAGGAGATGCCCGGCGCGAGGAAGGTTCTTCGCTCGGCAGCCCTGACCTATGTCGCCGCGGTGCTTGCCTCCCTGCTTCAGCTGGCAAGATTTGTCCTGATTCTCGGCGGCGGGCGGAGGAGACGGTCTTGAGTACCGATAAGAGTCTCAGGCAGCTGGCTTACGACGTGCTCTATGAGGTACTGGAGGAAGGAAGCTTCATCCACCAGGTGCTGGGAGCCATGCTTGCCAAATATCAGTATCTGAGCAAACAGGAGAGGTCATTTCTCACCAGGCTCTGCGTCGGCTGCACGGAATATGCGCTGATGCTGGACGCGGTGCTGGATGCGTATTCCAGGACCCCGGTAAAGAAGATGAAGCCGCAGATCCGGACGATTCTGCGGATGGGGGCCTATCAGATCCTCTTCATGGAAGGCGTGCCGGATTCGGCCGCCTGCAATGAGGCGGTGAAGCTTGCCGGGAAGAAGGGATTCCAGGGTCTGAAGGGGTTCGTCAACGGAGTGCTTCGCACGGTTGCGAGGGAGAAGGAGCGGCTGCCGCTTCCGGAGCGTGCGGAAGACCCGGTGCGTTACCTGGCGGTCCGCGAGTCGTTCCCAGAATGGCTGGTGCGCTACTGGTGCGAGTGGCTGGGCGAGGAGAAGACCGAGGAGATCTTGAAGTCTTCGCACGGTGCGCCGGCTCTTCATGTGGTTGTCAATACGGCCAAGACCGACGCGAAGAAGCTCGCGGAGGATCTTGCGGCCTGCGGCTGCACCTATGTGCCGGATGAAGACCTGCCGGATGCGGGCTGCATCTTAGGCGTGGATCATCTGGCGGGGCTTGCGCCGTTTGTGCGGGGAGACTTCTTCGTACAGGATCACAGCTGCACGAGGGCGGTCTATGCGGCCGGGATCGCACCCGGGGACACCGTTGTGGATCTCTGCGCGGCGCCCGGCGGGAAATCCGCTCTTGCGGCGCTCCTTACCGGCCCGCGGGGGCTGGTCAGCGCCAGAGACCTGACCGAGGAGAAATGCAGCCGGATCCGCGAGAATATGGAGCGGCTCGGGCTCGGGCAGGTTTCGGTCAAGGCCTGGGACGCGCGGGTTCCCGATCCTCAGATGCCGGACGGACACAAGGTGATCCTGGCGGACCTTCCCTGTTCGGGACTCGGAGTGATCCGAAGAAAACACGATATCAAATACCATGCCTCTCCGGAAGGAATCCGGTCGCTGCAGAGCCTGCAGAGAGAGATCCTTAAGACGGCGGCAGCGTACTGCGCGCCCGGGGATGTGATCCTGTATTCGACCTGCACGGTGACGCGGGAGGAAAATGAGGAGAATGCGGCCTGGTTTGTGAGAGAATATCCGTTCACGCAGGAATGTGCAGAGCAGATTTTTGCGGGGGCGGCGGCTGACGGCTTCTTCTATGCGAGATTTCGCAGGGAGGCCTGAGCCTGAGGGAGTATGATGAGTAGACAGACGATCCAGTCGCTGACGCTGCCGGAGCTGACGGAGGCGGTCACCCGGATGGGAGAGAAGCCGTTTCGCGCGAAGCAGCTGTATGAATGGCTGCATGTGAAGCTGGCGGATGACGTGTCGCAGATGACGAACCTTCCCGCCGCGTTTCGCGCGAGACTGGCGGAGGAATATGAATTTCAGCCGGTCCGTATGGCTGAGAGCTTCCTGTCGGAGCTTGACGGGACGCGCAAGTTCCTCTTCCAGCTGGCGGACGGCTCGGTGATCGAGAGCGTCCTGATGAAGTACCACTACGGCAATTCGGTCTGCATCTCTTCGCAGGTCGGCTGCCGGATGGGCTGCCGGTTCTGTGCTTCGACGCTTGGCGGGCTGGAGCGCAACCTGGACGCCGGTGAGATGCTGGGGCAGGTCTATCAGATCCAGAAGATCAGCGGAGAGAGAGTCTCTCATGTGGTAGTGATGGGCAGCGGTGAGCCGCTCGACAACTACGATGCATTTGTCCGCTTCGTGCGGATGGTCTCGGATGAGAGAGGACTTCATCTGAGCCAGAGGAATATCACCGCTTCGACCTGCGGGCTTGTGGAACAGATCCGGAGGCTGGCGCAGGAGAAGCTCCAGATCACGCTGGCGATCTCGCTTCACGCGCCGAATGACGAGAAGCGCCGCCTGCTGATGCCGGTGGCCAACCGGTACCGGATCGAGGAGATCATCGCCGCGTGCCGGGAATATGAGGAGATCACGGGGCGGAGGATCACATTTGAATACAGTCTGGTCAAGGGGCAGAACGACGGGGTGCAGGACGCGAAGGAGCTCGCGAACGTGTTATCCGGGCTGAACTGCCACGTCAACCTGATCCCGGTCAATCCGATCAAGGAGCGGGACTATGAGGCGACCGAGGGGCCGGACGCGGAGCGGTTTAAAAATCTGCTTGAAAAAAACCATATCAATGCTACTATAAGAAGAAAGCTGGGCGCGGATATCGGCGCCGCGTGCGGACAGCTGCGTAAGAGTTATCTGGAACGGACAAAGGAGGTGTCATCGTGAAATCATTTTCTATGACCGATATCGGGTTGAAACGTACGATGAACCAGGATTATGTCTTCTGCGAGGAGAATGAGGTGGGCAACCTGCCGAATCTTTTCCTTGTGGCGGACGGCATGGGAGGACACCGGGCCGGCGACTACGCGTCTCGTTTCTGTGTGGAAACCATGGTCTCGTTGGCAGAGAGGGAACGCGCGACGGAGCCTGTGACGATCATCGACCGGTGTATCGCCAAGGCGAATAAAAAGCTCTACGAGCAGACCAGGAACAACCCGGACTTAAACGGTGCGGGGACTACCGTGGTGGCTGCGACGATTTATGACGGAACCATGTATGTGGCGAACGTCGGAGATTCCAGACTGTATGTCCTTCATCCGAAGGTGGCTCACGATCTGACCGGGCCCTGTGTGATGAAGCAGATTACCGAGGACCACTCCCTGGTGGAGATGATGGTCCGTACCGGGGAGATTAAGCGGGAGGAAGCCCGCAACCACCCGAACAAGAATGTCATTACCCGCGCGATCGGCGCCGGAGAGACGGTCGAGGTGGATTATTTTGAAGTGGACGTCGCCGAGGGAGACCTGATTCTTCTCTGCTCGGACGGCTTGACGAATATGGTGGAAGACGATGAAATCATGCGGATCATCCGCGAGAACGGGGATCTGATCAGCAGAACGACCAAGGAACTGATTAAAGCTGCCAATCGCGGCGGCGGCAAGGACAACATCGGGATCGTCCTGATCCGATTATAAGGATCTCATCTGCGGACAGGAGGAGGTTATGATTCAACCAGGTACATTTTTGATTCATCGCTATGAAGTGCTGGCGAAAATCGGTTCCGGCGGCATGGCAGATGTCTACAAGGCGCTGGATCACCGTCTGAACCGGAACGTTGCAATCAAGGTACTGAAGGCGGAGTTTTCGAAGGATCAGACATTTGTGAGTAAATTCCGGGCGGAGGCGCAGGCTGCCGCCGGTATGACGCATGCCAATATTGTCAATGTATATGATGTATCGGAGGAGAACGGACGGTACTTTATCGTGATGGAGCTCGTTGAGGGCATCACGCTTAAGGAGTTCATCCTGGCGAAGGGCAAGCTCTCCGTGCGCGAGACGGTGGGTATCGCCATCCAGATCGCGCAGGGACTGGAGGTCGCGCACCAGAACCGGATCGTCCACAGGGACATCAAGCCTCAGAACATCATTTTGTCGAAGGAAGGCCTCGCGAAGGTGACGGACTTCGGCATCGCTAAGGCGGTTACGAGCAACACCATCACCAGCAACGCGGTAGGATCGGTGCATTATATCTCGCCGGAGCAGGCCAGAGGCGGCTACAGCGATGAGAAGAGCGACATCTATTCTCTCGGCGTGACGATGTATGAGATGCTCTGCGGGCATGTGCCTTTCACGGGCGACAGCACGGTCAATGTGGCGCTCCAGCACATCCAGCAGGAGGCGGAGCCGCTGCGCGAGATTGATCCGACCATTCCGGACAGCATCGAGAAGATCGTTAAAAAGTGCATGCAGAAGAAGCCGGAGCGCCGGTATCCGAACGTGGTCGAGCTGATCGCGGATTTAAAGCGCGCGGTGCGCACGCCCAACGGGGATTTTGTGACCCAGGAGGGCCTGGTGGACGAGACGTCGTCTACGGTTGTGCTGACGGAAGCGCAGCTCAATGACATCAAGAAGTCTACCGGGATGACGACGGCGGAGGCTGCCGCGGCGGCACTGGCCAGGCGCAAGGAGTCCGGCTATGACCCGGAGACCGATCTGGCCAAGGACGTGAAGCGGGATGAGAAGCGCCGGAGAAAGCGCAGCGAGGAGCCGGCGGAGGACGAGGACGAAGTGGATCCGAAGGTGGAGAAGCTGATGATCGGCGGAGGGATCGCCGCGGTTGTGATCCTGATTCTGGTGATCCTGGTCTTGCTCGGCAAGACGATCGGCCTGTTCAACCACAAGCCGATCGATGAACTGGATTCGACGACGACAGAGTCAACGACGGAGTCGACCACGGAGTCAACGACGGAATCGACCACAGAGTCTACCACCGAGGAGCTCCTGATCCTTCCGGAGGACCTGATCGGACGTGAGTGGTCCGTCGCTAAGGTTACGCTTGAGAATATGGGCCTGAAGGTCGAACAGGCGGAGGATGAGTACTCCGACACGTATGACGAGGGCCTGGTGATCCGGATGGATCCGGATGCAGGAACGACGGTCCGGCCCGGCGATACGGTCCGTGTGACGGTGAGCGCGGGCAAGCAGGAGATCAAGCTGAGGGATCTGACCGGACTGTCCGAGGCGGACGCCGGCAGCTATCTGACCAAGAACGGCCTGCTCTACAGCATTGAACGCGTGGAGAGCGATACCGTGGAGGCGGGCAAGGTGATCTCGACCAATCCTGACGCGGGCACTACCCTGAATCCCGGGGATTCCGTCGTGCTGACGGTGAGCTCCGGCAAGGGAAGCACGCTGGTACCGTCTCTGATCAATATGACGCTGACCGAGGCAGAGGAAGAGCTGAAGAACAGCAATCTGGAGCTCGGTACGGTCACGGAGGAGTTCAGCGACCGCACGGAGAAGGGACGCATCATCTCCCAGAGCACTTCCCGCAACGCGAAGGTGGAGAAGGGCAGCAAGATCGACGTCGTGGTCAGCAAGGGCAAGGAGTCCTACAGCGCCGAGGTGACGATCGGAGAGGATTACAATCCGTTTGACGAGGCTCGGCCGACGGGCCTGATCGACATTATCCTGAAGCAGGAGGGAATGGACGACCGGGTGGTTTACTCGGAAGACTGTTCTTCGGAGTCTTTCCCGATTCATTTCCCGGTGGAGAGTTCTTCGGATGCGCCTGCCTATGTGTATATTAAGCTGGACGGCGAGGATATCGGCGGACAGATCACGGTGACGTTCCAGTGATGAAGGGACGGATCGTTAAGGGAATTGCCGGCTTTTACTACGTGGATGTGCCGGAGAAGGGCATCTATGAATGTAAGGCGAGAGGGGTCTTCCGCAACCAGGAGATCAAGCCTCTGGTCGGCGATTATGCAGAAATCGATGTGACGGACGAGGAAGCAATGGCAGGACAGATTACTGCCATTCTTCCGCGTTTCAACGAACTGATACGCCCCGCGGTCGCCAATGTCGACCAGGCGGTGGTGTTATTTGCCGCGGCAAAGCCCGCGCCGAACCTGGCGCTGCTGGATCATTTTCTTGTGATGATGCAGAGGAACCATGTGCAGACGATTCTTGTGTTTAACAAGTCGGATGCGGCCTCGGCGCGCAAGATGGAGGAGCTGGCGCAGATCTATGCGGGCTGCGGCTGCAGGGTGCTTTTTATCAGCGCGAAAAACGGCGAGGGGACCGAGGAGGTCCGAAGCCTTCTGAAGGGCAGGACCACGGTGCTTGCGGGGCCGTCTGGGGTCGGCAAATCGACCCTGATGAATGCAATTCTCCCGGAGGCCGGGATGCAGACCGGGGAGATCTCACAGAAGATCGGCCGCGGCAGGCATACGACGAGGCACGCGGAACTGTTCCAGGTGGGAGAGAACACGTATCTCTTCGACACACCGGGGTTCAGCTCGTTCGGAGTCTGGGGCCTGGAGCCGGAGGAGCTCCGCTATTATATGCCGGAATTTGCCTCCTACGAGGGGAAGTGCCGGTTTGACGGCTGCCTGCATGACCGGGAGCCGGACTGCGCGGTAAAGGAAGCGCTGGAGGCGGGAGAGATCTCGCGGGCACGGTATGACAGCTATCTGCAGATGCTTGAGATTCTTCGGCAGGCGAAGCCTTACTGACGCCTGTGTGAGATAAATCGCGGAGGTAGAACGATGAAGTATACGATTGCACCGTCAATCCTGGCGGCGGATTTCACAAAACTCGGTGAAGAGGTGAGGCGCGCGGCCGATGCCGGCGCTGCCTATGTGCATCTGGACGTTATGGACGGGGCGTACGTCCCGAATATCTCTTTCGGCATGCCGGTGATCGCCTCGCTGCGCAAGGCGACGGATGCGGTCTTCGACGTGCACATGATGGTGCGCGAGCCGGACCATCTGCTGGAAGCCGTGAAGGCTGCCGGCGCGGACCTGATCACGGTTCACGCGGAGGCCTGTACACATCTGCACCGGACCATCGGGGTGATCAAGGGCATGGGCCTGAAGGCCGGTGTCGCCCTGAATCCCGCAACGCCTCTGTCCGCACTGGATTATGTTCTGGACGACGTGGATATGGTGCTGATCATGACGGTCAACCCGGGCTTCGGCGGGCAGAAGCTGATCCCCGCCTGCTATGAGAAGATCCGCGAGCTGCGCGCCCGCATCGAGAAGACGGGCCGCGACATCGACATCGAGGTCGACGGCGGCGTGGACGTGAACTCTATCGGCAGGCTGGCGGAAGCCGGGGCAAATGTGTTTGTGGCGGGCACGGCAGTATTTCGGGGCAATATTGAAGAGAATGTTCAGAAATTACTCGCTGCTTTGCCGAAGATGTGATACAATATGAACAGGATTCTGATACTGTCCGGCGGGGAGATCGATCAGGCTTTGCTGAACGAGATCCTCTCACAATATACATTTGCACGCGTGATCTGTGCGGACCGGGGTGTCCTGGCGGCGAGATCGGCGGGCATCGTGCCGGACGTCATGATCGGGGATTTTGACTCTCTCGGCGAGGAGATGCTTCGGGAATCCGAGGCATTCTATCATGACCGCGGAGAAGTCCGGCTGATCAAGCTGCCTCCGGTCAAGGACGTGACCGACACCGAGGCGGCGCTGGACCTGGCGCTCGCGGAGCATCCGGAGGAGATCTGGATTCTCGGGGGCACCGGGACACGAATCGACCATGTGCTGGGCTGCCTGTCTCTGCTTCTGAAAGCGAGAGAGTGCGGTTCTGACGCGGTATTGTGGGATGCGCACAACCGGATCCGCCTGATCGGGGGAGATACGGTCATCCGGCGCAGCGAACAGTTCGGAGCTTATATTTCTCTGGTTCCCTTCGGAGGGAAGGCAGAGGGCGTTACGCTGGAAGGATTCTATTATCCGCTTCACGACGCGGAGCTGACCTTCGGCAATTCGCTTGGCATCAGTAATGAAATCGTCTCTGAGGAGGCGAAGATTCATATCACCAGGGGCCTCGCCTTATGCATCGAGTCCCGGGACTAAGAAAGGGGTATGACTATGGATCTGCTTCAGATGTTAACCAGCAACTTATCATCGGATTCCGCCGTGGATTCTCTTGCCGAGAAGACCGGCGCTTCCAACGACCAGGTCAAAGGACTGTTAAGTGCGGCTCTTCCTCAGCTGCTCAACTCCATGACCAGCAATGCTTCTTCTCAGGAAGGCGCACAGTCTCTGCTGCATGCGCTGACCCAGCACACGGATACCACCGCGGTCAACGAGCAGATCGCCAACGCGGATATCGATGACGGCGGGAAGATCATTCAGCACATCTTCGGCAACAACACGAACAACACGATCAATTCCCTTGCGGGCAACAGCGGACTGTCTTCTCAGCTGGTATCTCTGATCTTAAGCTCCCTGGCTCCGGCTCTGTTGTCCGGATTGTCCGGCGCGACGCAGAGTGCGGCTCAGCAGCAGGCACAGCCGGTGCAGCAGCCTCAGCCTGTTTTTCAGGCGCAGCCGGTACAGCAGGCTCAGAAGCCCGGCCTTCTCGGCGGACTGCTCGGATCGCTCTTCGGGAAGAAGCCTGCGGTGCAGCAGGCACAGCCTCTGCAGCAGGTGCAGCCGGTTCAGCCTGTACAGCCCGTACAGCAGATTCAGCCGGTACAGCAGACGCAGGCGGGCGGAATGGATCTGTTAAGCCTCCTGCTGGGTGCGATGCAGTAAATTCACGGCTCAAGATGTATAAAGAAGACGTCATAAGATATTTTGACGCGCAGGCTCCGACCTGGGACGAGCGCATGGTGCGGCGTGACCGGGTGATTGAGCGGATATTCGACGGTGCCGGAGTGAGGGAAGGGATGAAGGTCCTGGACGTCGGCTGCGGCACCGGCGTTTT
>JAFPYK010000140.1 GCA_017412265.1 Lachnospiraceae bacterium | reverse complement strand
TACGTCGGGCGCGGCCTCTCCTTCCTGGACCTGATTCAGGAGGGCAACCTGGGCCTGATCAAGGCCGTGGATAAGTTTGACTACCGCAAGGGCTACAAGTTCAGCACCTACGCCACCTGGTGGATCCGCCAGGCCATCACGAGAGCCATCGCTGACCAGTCCCGCACGATCCGCATCCCGGTCCACATGTCCGAGGTGATTAACAAGACCTACCGGGTCTCCCGCTCGCTGACCCAGGAGCTCGGCCGCGAGCCCACCGAGCAGGAGCTGGCCGACGCCATGGACCTTCCCATCGAGAAGGTTCGCGAGATCCTGAAGATCTCGGCCGACCCGATCTCCCTGGACACCCCGATCGGCGAGGAAGATGACTCGCATCTGGGCGATTTTATCAAGGACGAGACGATCGTCGGCCCGGAGGAGGCCGCGACCTACTCTCTCCTGCAGACACAGATCCGCGAGCTTCTGGACACACTCACCGAGCGTGAGAAGCGCGTCCTGATCCTCCGCTTCGGCCTTGACGACGGCCGCATGCGGACCCTGGAGGAGGTCGGCCGGGAGTTCACGGTCACCCGTGAGCGTATCCGCCAGATCGAGTCCAAGGCGCTGCGCAAGCTCCGTCATCCGAGCCGCGCGAAGCTCCTGAAGGGCTTCGATGACCTGTAATTGAATCATCTGATATAGAAAAAGGAGGGTTTCCCCTCCTTTTTTTCTTGTCCGTATCTACACCTGCTTCTCCGCGTAGGTAAAATCAAACACCGCGTCCTTCAGTGTCACATACCGGTAGCCGTCCTCCAGATAGATGTCGAAGATGCCGATCACCGTCACATTGTCCTCCTCCAGAGGATAATCGTCCGGATACGTGAACGCCTCCGTCGGCACGAACTCGATGCCCTGCGAACAGCAGGCCAGCGCGTCCTTGATGAGGCACGAATAGTATCTCTTGCCGGTCTCATCATCGAAAAACTCCACGTACTGTCCGGCCATCTTCACCTTTTTCCCGATATAATTCTCGGGAGTCACCATCATGTCATTGACCTGCGCATAGGTCATCGTCGCATTTAACACCGTCAGGTCGATATCGATCCCGCTCTCCTTGCTCAGATCCGCCACATAGCGGTCCGGATTGCGGACCACTTCCTCGTCCTCGGTCGGAAACTCAAACATCGTGGTCGACTCTGTCGTCCCTTCCGTCGTCTCTTCCTTCTGTGTCTGTGTCTCCGCTACCGGGCTCTGCGTCTCCTTCTGCTTCTGGGCAGGCACTTCTTCCCGCCCCGAACAGCCCGAGAGCATCAGGCAGGCCGCAAGCAGGCAGATCCGGCGCATCCATTTTCTTCTCTTCATGCCGCCCTCCTCCTCACAAGGCTGCCCGCCAGGCAGCAGAGAGCAAATGCGGCCACATCGACCGCCACAATCGTCGAGCCCACCGGCGTCCCGTTTCCCGCGAGAATCGAGATCACGATCCCCAGGAAAGAACAGACCACCGAGAGCACCGCCGAGAAGATGGTCACAGCCTTAAAGCTGCGGAAGATTCTCATCGCCGAAAGTGCCGGGAATATGACCAGCGCCGAGATCAGAAGCGATCCCACCAGGTTCATCGCCAGGACGATAATCACCGCCACGACCACCGCGATCAGAAGATTGTAGCGCCCGGCGTTCGTGCCCGCCGCCCGCGCGAAGTCCTCGTCAAATGTCACGGCGAAGATCTTGTTATAGAACAGGACGAAGATCACCAGCACCGCGATAGAGAGCAGGACGCACAGCCACACTTCTTCCACCGTCAGCGTCAGGATCGAGGTCGCTCAGAACAAGGTGCTGCAGACGTCCCCGGTCAGGTTCGAAGACGTCGGGAACAGATTCATGAGCAGATAGCCGAAGGCCAGGGCCCCGACCGAGATCATCGCAATCGCCGCGTCGCCCTTGATCTTCGTGTTCTGGCCAGTCTTCAGCAGCAGGATTGCGCAAAGCACCGTCAGCGGAAGCACCAGGAGCATCTCATTGGTCATCCGGAGCACCGTCGCGATCGCCATCGCGCCGAACGCCACGTGCGACAGGCCGTCCCCGATGAAGGAAAACCGCTTCAGCACCAGCGTCACGCCGAGAAGCGAAGAACAGAGTGCGATCAGGACGCCCACGATCAGGGCATAGCGGACAAACGGAAACTCCAGATACGAGATCAGTCTCTCAATCATCAATCCTCACCGCCTTCCATCGCTTTCTCTGCGTCCTCCTGCGTCTCCCCGGCCTGCATGAGGAAGATCTTGCCCGCCTCGCTGCGGATGAATTCTTCCTTCGTCCCGAAGAAGACCGGCGTCCCGACATGCAGGATGTGGCTCGCGTAAGCCATAGCCGCGTGCACGTCATGTGAAATCATCAGAATCGTGATCCCTTCCCGGTTGAGCCGGGCGATCAGCTCATACATCTCCTGGGTCACCCTCGGGTCCAGCCCGGCCACCGGCTCGTCCAGAAGAAGCGCCTTCTTTGTCGCGCAGAGCGCCCGAGCGAGCAGGACTCTCTGCTGCTGTCCTCCGGAGAGATCCCGGTAGCACCGGTCCTTCAGCTCGAAGATATCCATCCGCTTCATATTCTCATCGGCGAGCTTCTTCTCCTCCCGGCCGTAGAACGGACGCTTTCCCATCCGCCCCTGACAGCCCGAAAGCACGATCTCCCTCACGGAAGCCGGAAAATCCCTCTGTACCAGTGTCTGCTGCGGCAGGTAGCCGATCTCATTTCTCGCAAGCCCGTCCCCGAAGGTGATCGTCCCTCCGAAGGGCTCTTTCAGCTTCAGCAGAGTGCGCATCAGCGTCGTCTTGCCGGAGCCGTTCTCTCCGACGATACACAGATAGTCCCCTGCCTTCACCTCGAAATTCAGATTCTCTGCGATGGTCCTCGACTCATAGCCGAGCGACAGGTTTTCCACCTTAATCAGTGCCATAACAATCTCCTGTATGTTATCTGCCGAGGGCCTCTCCCAGGGCCCCCAGGTTCTTCTCCATAATACTCAGATACGTCGCTCCCTCGTCCGGGCCCGACTGCATCGAGTCCAACTCGACGATCTTCTGGTCCTTCGCCTGCGTCGCGTCCCGGATCGTGCGGGCGATCGATCCGTCCGAGCCCTTCAGGGTACAGATCGCGGGAAGCTCCAGCTCATCCTCCTTGCCGGCGAGGAAAATCACCGTCTGGAAGCTGGCCTCGGTCTCCGCCGAGCAGCCGGTAAATGCAGCATAATACGTAAGCCCGTAATCCTCCGTCAGATACCGGAAGGGGAAACGGTCTCCCACCAGGATCGTCTTGTTGGAGGAAGCATCCACCATCTGCGCATACTTCTCATCCAGTTCATCCAGCTTCTGCCGGTAGTCCTGAAACCGCTCGGTATAGTAATCCGCGTTCTCCGCATCTGCCTTGCCCAGCGCCTCCGCGATGGCCTCGCAGCAGACCTCCGCGTTCCTCAGCGAGAGCCAGATATGCTCATCGTACTCGGTCTCTTCTTCGTCGTCGTGGTCATGCTCTTCCTCGCGGTCATGCTCTTCTTCCTGCATGCCCTCCGCGATCTCTTCCTCCTTCAGCTGCTCCCCCAGGATCTCCATCAGGTTCAGCACCTGCATCTTCGGATTGACCGCTTCCTTCAGCGCATCCGCCGCCCAGCGGTCCGACTCTCCGCCCACATAGATGAAGACATCGCAGGTCGCGATCTTCATGATATCCTGCGCGGTCGGCTGAAAGCTGTGCAGGTCCACGCCCTTGTCCAGCAGGAGCGTGAGCTGCGCCTCCCCGGAGTTCTCCCCGAGGATCTCTCTCGTCCAGTCATATATCGGAAAGATGGTCGTTACCACCTGAAGCTTTTGATCCTCCTTTGCTTCCGGAGCCTTCCCGCCGCAGCCGCTGCAGGCAAGGCAGATCGCAAGAAGCATCGCCCCAATGATCCATTTATTCTTCAAAACCAGACATCCTCTCTTCTTACTCATTCTCAGGTCTGCTGTCCGCCGCCTCTTCCCGGCACTCCTCGCAGAGTCCGTAGAAGACGGTTCGCATCGGATTTAAGGCAAATCCGTGATGCACGAGCAGATGCGCCGCGATCCCGCTTAACTCCTCGCAGTGCATGTGGATGAGCTTCCCGCAGCGCTCACACTTACAGTGGAAGCACACGTCCGCATCCTCCTGCGGCCGCTCTGCGACGAACTCAAAACATGCCGGGCTGTTCGCATCGATAATATATTTATTCACCAGGCCCTCATCCACCATCCGCTCCAGCTGGCGGTAGACCGTCGACTGTCCGATCGGCTTTCCCTGGTCTCTGCAGTACTCGCAGACATCATTCACCGTGATATGGCGGCCGGGCATCGTCTCCAGATAATCCAGGAGGACCTCCCGCTGCCTGGTTTTATATTTGGACTTCGAATTCATACTTCTTCTTCTCCTTCAAATGAACCCAATTTGAAAACCATTTTCAAATTATACTCTAGAGAGGATAAAACGTCAAGTAATTTGAAAATGATTCCCAGATTCTTTGCGCAAAAAAAGGGAGCGCCTATGCGCTCCCCGGGAAATTCTTCCGCCTTACGGCAGCTCGATGGCCGCGATCGCCGCGTCAAGCTTCGCGATCTCCTCCGCCGACAGCGTCACATCCATCGCGCGCAGGTTCTCCGCTGCCTGCGCCGCGTTGCTCACGCCGCACAGCACCGAGCTCATAAACGGCTTGGCCAGGTTCCAGTTGATCGCGATGTGGGACAGCGGCACATTCTTCACCGCCGCAATCTCATCCATCACCTGAAGCAACTCCTGGCAGCGGTCGAAATACGGCTGCCGGAAGAACTTATAGAAACGGTAGCGGGAGGCCATCACGTCAAATTCCACGAACTCCCGGAACTTGCCCGTGAGCATTCCCGCGCCGAGCGTCCCGTAGCTCTCCGTGCCGATCCCGTGCGCCGCGGCCCAGCGAAGCTGCGGCTCCGCCTTCTGGTCCACCATCGAGTAGCCGTACTGCACGACGTCGATGATATCCAGGGCCTCGGCCGCCTCCAGCCGCTCCAACTCGAAATTCGATACGCCGACAAACCGGATCTTCCCCTGGCGCTTCAGGTCCTCCAGCGCCTCCGCGGTCTCCTCGAAGGGCGTTCCGAAGGACGTATCCGGCCAGTGCATCATATAGATATCGATGTAATCGGTCTGAAGCCTTGCAAGCGACTCATCGATCATCTGATAGACGATCTCCTTGCGGCCGTCATGCAGAGGCTTATCTCCCGGCAGCTTCTCCTTGTGCGGCCAGTGCGAGCCGAACTTCGTCTGCAGGATCACCTTGTCTCTCCTGCCCTTGAGCGCCTCGCCGAGCCTTCGCTCGCCCTCGCCCAGCCCGTAGGTCGGGGCCGCGTCGATGAAATTCACGCCGCCCTCCAGCATGCACTCGATGGCCTCCATCGCGTCCTTCTCACTCACGCCCGTCCAGTCCTTGCCGCCGCCCAGCGGCCAGGTGCCGAGACAGATCTGAGAGACCTCAAGTCCGGTTCTTCCTAACTTCTGATAACGCATTGTCTGCCCCTCCTTCTCTACCGTGTGGGATCCCCGCCCCCTGCAGGGACCTGCATGTTAAAACTTGACTTTAATGTATCATATCTGCCTGTTTTCCACAAGAAAACCTTTCTCCCTGTCTTACATTTGGAGAGAATAAAAAAGTACGCAAAAAGGAACCGGCCGAAACCGGTTCCTCTTACATTCCTGATTCAATCACACATCAATCCTCATCCGGCATGTTCCAGTTGTGATAGACACTCTGGACATCGTCGTCCTCGTCTAACAGATCCAGAATCCGGTTCATGTTCTTGATGTCCTGCTCATTCGTCAGGTCCACGTAAGTCTGAGGGATCATCGTGACCTCCGCCTGGGCCATCTCGATGCCTTCTGCCTCCAGCGCCTCACGCACCGCGCTGAAATCCGCGGGATCCGTGATGATCTCGAAGCTGTCCTCTTCCTCGCTGAAATCCTCGGCGCCGGCATCCAGTGCCAGCATCATCAGATCATCCGCAGACATCTCGCATTCCTCTTTATCAATGAGGATCTGTCCCTTGCGGTCAAACATGAACGAAACACAGCCCGGCGTGCCGACATTGCCGTCGCCCTTGGAAAACGCTGCGCGCACATTGGCGGCCGTACGGTTGATATTATCCGTCAGGGTCTCCACAATGACCGCTGTACCACCCGGGCCGTATCCCTCGTAGGTGATGGATTTATAATCCACGTTGCCGCCTTCCCCGGAGGCCTTCTTGATGCCGCGTTCGATGGTATCGTTGGGCATGTTGTTGGCCTTAGCCTTGGCGATGACCGTTGCCAGCTTGAAATTGTTGGCCGGATCCGGGCCACCCTCCTTGACGGCAACAGCGATCTCACGCCCGATGATGGTGAAGATCTTGCCCTTGGCGGCGTCGTTCTTTTCCTTTTTGTGCTTGATGTTCGCGAATTTGGAATGTCCTGACATAACTCTTTCCCTTTCTATTTTTCCTCATTTGCTGTAATGATGCTGCTCTCAGGTTCTCCGGTGGATTCGTCTCCGGCCGGTGGCGATATCCGCCGTACCAGTACGCTGGTGATCATATGATTCTTCACCGCCAGGATCCGGAAGGAATAACCCTGTGTCTCAATTTCAAAGTCCTCATTTTCCTCCGGAATACGGTCCAGCCGGGAGATCATATAGCCGTTGAGCGTCTCAAATTCATTATCCTCAAAGGTGATGCCGAATCGCTCCTGCAGATCTTCCAACGGCGTTTTGCCCTCGATGATGAACTCATCCTGGTTCGCAGTGGGTTCGATGTAGTCCTCTTCCTCGTCGTACTCATCCATGATGTTGCCGACGATCTCCTCGATGATATCCTCCATTGTCACCAGCCCGGCCGTCTGACCGTATTCATCAATGACAATCACCAGCTGCGTCTTGGAGTTCTGCATACTGTGGAAGAGAGAATCGATGTTGCGCGTCTCCGGCACATTGCGGGGTGTCCGCAGCAGACCGCGGATCTTCCGTATCGGCACATCATCTTCCTTCTCATCAAACAGGCGTTTCACCGCATCCCTCAGATGCAGAACCCCGATGATATGATCGATATTGTCCACGTAGACCGGAAAACGACTGTTGCTGCCGTCCAGCATCGTGCGAACTGCCTGGCTGAGTGTGAGATTCCAGTCCAGACACACCATCGCACTGCGGTTGGTCATGATATCCTGAGCCTGTTTGTCCGAAAAC
>JAFPYK010000139.1 GCA_017412265.1 Lachnospiraceae bacterium | reverse complement strand
CCAGCTTCCGGAGATCATTGACACTTCGCAGATGTTCAGCTGGACCGTCGACAAGAGCAAGGTCAGGAAGAAAACGTACGGAATCCCGGTGATGACCTGCAGCAACGCCTTGATCTGCAGGAGGAAAGATGACCGGAACATCCGCAACATCTTTGACCTTCATGAGAGAACCGCGATTCCCATGAAATCGATGCTGATGAATTACTATATACAGGCGTTTTGCAATTATCAGAACGATTCGGTTGTTAAGGTATTCAGGCATCTGACGGAACTCATGGGCGGCAGGGAGTATCTGGCCGGGTCTTCGTTGAGTGAATACGACGGGGTGAGGCGATTCCTTTCCGGGGAGTGCAAGTATTTTCTGGGATTTACGGAGAGCCTTCGGCTGTTTGAGCCGGACGATTATGTCGTGAGATTTGCAAACTTCTCAGAGTATGACGAGGATCAGATGCCGCTGTTCATGACGGATCTGGCCTCGATGGGCAATCATGTCCGGGAGGAGAAGCTTCTGGACTGTATCGATCTGCTGGAGATTATGACGGAGGAAGAATTCGTCTATCGACTGTGCGTGGAGGATGGCAGGCTGCAGTACATGCTTCCGACACACACGGGTGTCTACGGAAGGCTGGCGGAATTGGATCCTCTGTACGGGGAACTGTATACGATGCTTCTGCCGGAGGAAAACGGGGTGATCCGGTATGGAAAAACCTTCTATGAGGACTTCTACAAGAGGAGCGATGAGATGCTGGAACTGCTGAAGCTCACGGAGTGAAGCCATCAGGCATGACGGCCGGTGATGCGGCGCTGATCATGCCGCTCCTCATCACGCACTGGAAAGCGAAATAACCGTGGGAAGAGGCCTTCTGCCCACACCGAAAGGGATGATACGATGACAAATGAAATGGATTTCACCATGCAGTACAGCCACATCACCAACCTTCTCCTTGAGAAGTATGCCCGTTCCAAACCGGGCGGGAACATCATCCTCTCGCCGTTCTCGGTGATCATGATGCTTGGGATTGCCGCGGCGTCGACCGCGGGCGAGACCAGGGAGGAGATCGTGCGCGCGATCGGGGGCGGCTTGTCTGCGGAGGAGCTGCGGGAGGTGCTTCGCGGGCTGCAGAAGGAGATCGGCGGCAGCGGGGTGCTTACGAGCGCAAATGCGGTCTGCGTGAAGGAGGAGATCCGGGCGTCGATCGCGGAAGGGTATGAGGAGCGGCTGGCGGAGGATTTCGACGGAAAGCTCTTCGCCTCGAGGGATATCGTCGGGGATGTGAATGCCTGGGTGCGGGAGCACACGCGGGGGATGATTGAGAGGATCGCGGATGAGTCGATGCGCGAGATGCTGGCGTGCCTGCTGAATGCGGCTTCGTTCGAGGCCGGGTGGCAGCGGCCGTATGAGGAGTGGGACGTCGGCGAGGGCGAGTTCGCGAATGCGGACGGAAGTGTCAGCGAGGTGCAGATGCTGCACAGCCGGGAGAATACGTACATCGAGGACGAGGCGTGCACGGGATTTGTCAAGCCATATCGGGGGTTTGCTTATGGATTCGCCGCGCTGCTCCCGAAGGAAGAGGGCGAGGAGGCGCTGCAGAAGCTCCTGAAGGAAGCGGATCTCTCTGAGCGGGTGCGCGGAGGGCAGTTTGACCTGGTGGATGTGACGATGCCGGAGTTTCAGGGGACGTTCGGAGAGGAGCTTACGGAGTTCTGCCGGGAGCTGGGGATTCGGACGGTCTTCACGCCGGGGGCGGATTTCTCGCCGATGTCGGATGAGTGGCTGAAGATGGACGGCGTGATTCACAAGGCGCATATCGAGGTGGACCGGAAGGGGACGCGGGCGGCTGCGGCGACGATGGGCGTGATCGCGGCCGGGGCGGCGATGCCGCAGAGGGTGAAGTCCGTGGTGCTGGACCGGCCGTTTGTGTATGCGATCGTGCACATGAAGACGGGGCTGCCGGTGTTCTGCGGGGTGATGAGGCGCGCGGAGTGAGTGCCGGAGAAGTGTGGAGTAAGGGAGTGCGAGTGTGATGACGGAATACCTGGAGAGGGTGCGCAGGCCGGACCGGACGGGGCCGGCCGGGCGAAGGATCGCGGTGAGTGCCGGGATCGCGGCGCTGGGGTTCGCGCTGGGGATCTTCCAGAAATGGCTGGACGGGTCGGCGGCCAATGAGCTGCCGGGGATCTTCCAGCGGCTGGATCTCACGAATTTCTTCGGGAGATTTGCGGTGTGGATCTTCCTCGGGGCGGTGATCTCGGTGTGCGCGGCGACGCCGGTGCGGGCGGGGCTGAACACATTTCTCTTCCTTGGCTGTATGGTTTTGGGGTATTATGTGTATGGGCAGTTCGTGCTGGGGTTCTTCCCGCGGTCGTACGCGATGATCTGGGCGGTGCTTGCGTGTGTGTCGCCGGTGCCGGCGGCGGTGTGCTGGTACGCGAAGGGGTGCGGGTGGCCGGCGGTTGTGATCTCGGCGGGGATCCTGGGGTGTCTGCTGTCGCAGGCGATCGGGCTCGTGCAGGGGCTGCGGGTGCTGTTCCTGCCGGAGGTGATCGTGTGGGCGGCCGCGGTGGTGATCCTGCGCAGGCGGGACTGGAAGGAGTTCGCGTGGGAGATGGGACTGTCGGTTGTGATCGCGGCTGCGGTGCAGGTGCTGCTGCCGTTCTGGGGCTGAGTGCCCGGGGAGAGAAGTATATGAAGACGAAGGATATCACATTTCTTGCGATTGGGATAGCGCTGTTTGTGGCGCTTTCGATGTGCCTGCGGGTGCCGGTGTTTGAGAATTATTATCTGTGCCTGGGGTACGTCGTGATGACGGCTTATATCTGGTGCTTCCGGTGGTATGAGGGCGCGGTGATCGGCTTCCTTGGGGTGATCCTGTACTGCATCATCGGCGGGCTCGGGTTTAACGGGATGCCGGGCTGGGCGGTCGGCAATATCGTGATCGGGCTGATCCTGGGCGCGGCGCTCAAATACATCCAGAGGATCAAGAATAAGACGCTGCAGGTGGCGGCGACCGCGGTTGTGGCGGTGGCGGCGACATTTGCGGGGATTGAGATCGTGAAGTCGCTGATTGACAGCTTCGTGGTCGGGCAGCCGTTCGTCGTGAGATTCGCGAAGAATATGACGTCATTTGTCGCGGACGCGTTTGTGATCGTGATCAGCCTGCCGGTCTGCGTGCTGATCGAGAAGCCGGCGAGGAGCCTGAGATATCGCTGAGGAGGTTGTGTGAGATGAGAGCGGATTATAAGAGTGAGACGATGGATCCTTCGGGGTTTGTGGTGCTGGCGGATTTTGTGCCGCAGATCGTGCAGGAGATCCGGTATCACTCTTCTTATAACTTCATCGGGGAGCGGATCGACGGCTATGAGGAGCCGTGCGCGATCCTGACGAAGGAGGCGGCTCGGGCGTTAAAGGGCGTGAGCAATGAGCTCTTCGTGCAGGGGTACCGGCTGAAGGTCTTCGACGCGTACCGGCCGGCGTGCGCGGTGAAGCAGTTCGTGCTGTGGGGGATCGAGGACCAGGATATCCGGATGAAGCCCTACTTCTACCCGGAGCTGGAGAAGCAGGAGCTCTTCGCGCGGGGGTATATCGCGAAGCAGTCGAGCCACAGCCGGGGGAGTGCGATCGACCTGACGCTGCTGGATATGAAGACCGGCAAAGAGGTGGATATGGGGAGCCCGTTTGACCTCTTCAGCGAGGTGTCGCACCCGGATTACCGGGGGATCACGCAGGAGCAGTATGAGAACCGGATGACGCTGCGCAACACGATGCTGCGCAACGGTTTTCTGCCGATTGACTGCGAGTGGTGGCATTTCTGCCTGAAGAATGAGCCGTATCCGGAGACGTATTTTGAGTTTCCGGTGTCTGCGCAGTATCTGCGGCGGTGAGAGGAGGAGCATGTGATGAGAGCTTGTGTGGTGTATTATTCCCTGGAGGGGAATACGGCGTATGCCGCGGGGAGGATCGCGGAGCTTCTGGAGGCGGACGTGCTGCGGCTGGAGCCGGTGAAGGCGTACCCGGAGAAGGGGTTCGCGAAGTTCTTCTGGGGCGGCAAGAGCGCGGTGATGGCGGAGACGCCGAAGCTTGCGCAGTATTCCTTCGACCCGGGGGCGTATGACGTGGTCGTGCTCGGATTCCCGGTCTGGGCGGCGAATGTGGCTCCGCCGATCCGGACGTTTGTGAAGGAGCAGGGGCTCGCGGGGAAGCGGGTCGCGGCGTTCGCGTGCCAGGGAGGCTCCGGGGCGGAGAAGGCGTTCGCGAAGCTGAAGGGCGCGATCGGGATCGATGCGCTGGCCGCGGAGGCGGTGCTGATCGACCCGAAGGCGAGGCCGTCGGAGGAAAATGAGCGGAGGATCGAGGAGTTCTGCGGGCGGCTCCGGCAGGGGCTGTGAGGGCGGACGGTTATCCGCCGGCGCATGTGAGGCCGCCGCGGGTGGAGTCGTTCGCGCGGCTGGATGAGCTCTGGGAGCGGTATCCGGCGCACCATGAGAGGAAGACATTTGCCGCGATGGAGGAGCTCGTGGAGGAGCACGCGTCGTGGCAGGAAGCGTATGAAGAGGTGAAGGAGGAGTACCGGGACCGGGGCTACGGGCAGTTTCTCGTGCAGCTGTCTTGGTCGGACCTTCCTTACCGGTATGAGACGAGAAAAAGGATTGAGGCAGCAGGCCCGTTTCCGCAGAATCCATATGTTCAGGCGTTCCTGGTGCAGTTTGCATGACTGGATACGGAGAGGAAGGCCTGCTTTCTGGGCCCGGAGAGCTTCGCTACGCAGTTTTTTGTGGCGGCGGAGGTGTGCCGGCGGGCGGAGGTCTTCCGGCCGGTGAGGAGCCTG
>JAFPYK010000138.1 GCA_017412265.1 Lachnospiraceae bacterium | reverse complement strand
TGATGCCGTCGTAGCGGATCTTGCCGTCCTCGATGTCGTAGAAGCGGTTGATCAGGTTCGTGATCGTGGTCTTGCCGGCACCGGTTGCGCCTACGAAGGCGAGCTTCTGGCCGGGCTCGGCGAAGAGCGTGATGTCATGCAGGACCGGCTTCTCGGGCACGTAGCTGAAGTCTACGTGGTCCATCGTGATGTCGCCCATCAGAGGGGTGTAGGTGACGGTTCCGTCGGCCTGGTGCGGGTGCTTCCACGCCCAGTGGCCGGTGTGGTGATCGGCCTCGTGGACCGTTCCGTCCTCGTCGATGACTGCGTCGACCAGGGTGACACAGCCTTCGTCGGTCTCGGGCTGCTCATCCATCAGGTCGAAGATGCGCTCTGCGCCGGCCAGGGCCAGAACGATCGAGTTGATCTGGTTGCTGATCTGGGAGATCGGCATGTTGAAGGACCGGGAGAGGATCATGAAGGTCATGAGCTTGCCGAGCGTCAGGGCGGAGCCCTTGGTCAGGACGACCAGCATGCCGCCAGCCACGGCGAGGATCGCATACTGGATGTAGCCTAAGTTGTTGTTGACCGGGCCCATGGAGTTGGAGAAGCGGCCGGCGTTGTAGGCGTTCCGGCAGAGCGTCTCGTTGAGCTCGTCAAACTGCTCCTTGCTGGCATTCTCGTGGTTGAAGACCTTGACCACCTTCTGGCCGTTGATCATCTCCTCGACGTGGCCGTTGAGGGCGCCGAGGGAGCGCTGCTGCTCGATGAAATAGCCGCCGGCCCGGCCGATGACGAACTTCGTCACCTGCACGATGCCGAAGACGGTGACGACCATCACCAGGCTGAGAACCCAGGAGGTCGTGATCAGACGCACCGAGACGACGAGCAGAGTGATGATGGAAGAAGCCGCCTGCGGGATGGACTGGGAGATCATCTGGCGCAGCGTATCGATGTCGCTGGTGTAGCGGGACATGATGTTGCCGGCCGTGTTGGTGTCAAAGTAGCGAAGCGGGAGCTTCTGCATCTTGGAGAACATCTCGTCGCGGATGGTCTTCTGGGTGCCCTGGCTGACGCCTACCATCAGGAAGTTGTAGAGCCAGGAGCAGAAGATGCCGGCAACCAGGACCGCGCCTACACGGATGAGATAGTGTCCCATCTGCGAGAAATCGGCTTTCCCGCTGTCGACCATCGGAAGGATGTAGTCGTCGACCAGGGTGCCGAGCGCGGCAGAGGTCATGGTCTGGGCAAATGCGGTGACCACCACGCAGACGAGCGCGATGACCAGGATGGGAAGGTATCTCTTCAGGTAGCTCAGCAGGCGAAGAAGGGTCTTCTTCGGATCTCTCGCCTTGCGGCCTGCATTTTTATAATCACGCGGACGTGCCATTACTCTTCGCCTCCTTTCTGCTGGGATGTGAAGACTTCACGGTAGACTTCGGAGCGGGCGAGCAGCTCGTCGTGGCTGCCGACGTCCTCGATGCGCCCGTTCTCGAGGAGGACGATGATGTCTGCGTCCTGGACGGAGGCGATGCGCTGGGCGATGATCAGCTTCGTGGTGTCAGGAATGTCCTTGCGGAATGCCTGGCGGATCGCCGCGTCGGTCCGCGTGTCGACCGCGGACGTGGAGTCGTCGAGGATCAGGATCTTCGGTTTCTTCAGCAGGGCCCTGGCGATGCAGAGGCGCTGCTTCTGGCCGCCGGAGACGTTCGTGCCGCCCTGCTCGATGTGGGTGTCGTAGCCGTCCGGGAAGCTCCGGATGAAATCGTCCGCGCAGGCCAGCCGGCAGGCGTGGACCATCTCTTCGTCGGTCGCGTCCGGATTGCCCCAGCGGAGGTTGTCCTTGATGGTGCCGGAGAAGAGTTCATTTTTCTGCAGGACCATCGCGACGTTGTCGCGCAGGACTTCAAGGTCGTATCTGCGCACGTCGATGCCGCCGACCTTCAGGCAGCCTTCCGAGACGTCGTAGAGACGCGGGATCAGCTGGACGAGGGTGGTCTTGCCGGAGCCGGTCACACCCAGGATGCCGACGGTTGCGCCGGAGGGGATGTGGAGGTTCACGTTCTGCAGCGCGTTGATGTGCGCGGTCGCGGAGTAGCGGAAGCTCACGTCTTCAAAATCGATCGAGCCGTCGGGCACTTCGGTCACGGCGTTCTCCGGGGAGGTCAGGTCGGACTCCTCGGTGAGAAGCTCGTAGCATCTGCGCAGCGGCGAGCGGCTCATGATCATCATGACGAAGACCATGGAGAACATCATGAAGGCCATCAGGACCTGCGTGGTGTAGGTGAAGAGGGAGCTGAGCTGGCCGGTGGTCAGGCCCACATCGGGGTTGTTGCCGGAGGCGACGACCATGCGTGCGCCGAACCAGGAGATCGCGAGGGTGCAGCCGTAGACGCACACCTGCATGATCGGGCCGTTTAAGGCCAGAATCTTCTCGGCCTTGCTGAAATCCTTGTAGATAGAGCCGGAGACCTCTTTGAACTTCTCGATCTCCTTCTCTTCGCGGACGAAGCTCTTGACGACGCGGATGCCGTGGACGTTCTCCTGGACCGCGTTGTTGAGCTTGTCGTAGGTCTTGAAGACGCGGTCGAAGATCTTGTGCACGAAGGGCACGAGGCCGAAGAGCGCGATGATCAGGATCGGCATCGCCACACAGTAGATCAGGCTTAAGCGGACGCTGATGCTCATCGCGGAAATCATCGCGAGGATCATCATCATGGGTGCGCGGATGGCCATGCGGATCAGCATCTGGAAGGTCATCTGCAGCATCGCGACGTCACTGGTCAGACGGGTGACGATCGAAGCGGTCGAGAATTTGTCGATGTTGCTGAAGCTGAATTCCTGGACACGGTAGTACATGTCGTGGCGCAGGTTTTTGGCAAAGCCGGTGCCTGCCTTCGAGGCGAAGGTCGCGGAGAGCACGCCGAAGGCCAGCGAGCAGAGCGCGCAGATGACGAGCTCGAGCGAGCGGATCGCGACGACGCGGGAGTCCTGCATGACGATACCGTAGTCGTACAGGGCCGCCATCACTCTGGGGATCAGGACCTCCATCGCGACCTCGCCCACCATGGTGAGCGGCGCGAGGATCGCTGCCCAGCGATATTCCCGGATGCTCCGGGTGAGTGTTCTTATCATGGCCGGTTGTCCTCCTTTGCACAACAAAGCTGCAGATCCAGGTCTTCCTTCACATTCTGGATCGCGCGCTGAATATACGAATCGAATTCTTCTGCTTCCTCTTCGGTGAAGCCTTCGATCAGGCGGGCGTCGTTCGCCCGGATGACCTGCTGGATCTGCGCCAGGCACTCCCTGCCCTTCGGGAGCAGATGAATGCGCTTGACCCGGCGGTCGGCTTCGTCGACGCGGTACTCCAGGAACTGCTTCTTCTCCAGGCGGGAGAGAAGGCCGGAGACCGTCGGATGGGCTAAATGAAACATCTCCTCAATGTCCTTCGCGCAGGGAGGCGTCTCGCTGTGACTTACGTAGGCGAGGACGCGCCCTTGGGCCGCGGTCAGGTCCATCTGCGTCAGCGCGCGGTTCATGGACTGCTCGTGGTACCAGAAGAGGACCTTCAGAAGATAGCCGAAATGTCGTTCCATGGGTTCTTCTCCTTTGAATATGTAGCATGCTACCGATTAAAGATACCAGATGCAGAAGGGAAATACAAGGCATTTTAAGGAAAATTCAGAAGTTCTCCGGAGAATACACCGAAGGGCCAGATTTCTCTTTCGATTCGGGCGGATTCATGGTAAACTGAACTCATCAGAGGGATCCGGAAGATCCCGGAAAGAGGGACAGAATGATGAAGATTTACAGTGTGTTTGATCCTGAGTTTGTATCTTACGGCCGAGTGATCGAGGGGTATGATGTGGAGCCGATTCTTGAGGCGCTGCGCGAGAAGACGCCTTGCCCGGAGGACGGGACGAAGTATGTGCCGGAGGATGTGAACATCCATGCGCTGGACGCGGCGAAGGAGATCGAGACGACGCTCTTCGGCGGCGTGCCCGCGGAGTTCGGCTGGTGCAACGGCCACAACCACAAGATGAACTGCCTGGAGTATCACCGCTGCTCGGAGTTTAACCTGGGCACGGAGGACTTCATCCTCCTGCTGGGCAAGCAGGACGAGCTGGTGGACTGGAAGCTGGATACGTCGAAGGTGAAGGCCTTCAAGTGCCCGGCGGGGACACTCATCGAGGTCTATGCGACGACGCTTCATTTCGCGCCCTGCCACGCAGATCCCGCGAAGGGCTTCCGCGTGCTGGTCGTGCTCTCGGCGGGAACCAACGACGGCTTCACCGCGCCGGCGGGCAAGACGGCCGAGGACCGGCTGCTCTTCGCCACGAACAAATGGCTGATCGCCCATCCGGACGCGCCGCAGGCCGCGAAGGGTGCCTGGGTCGGCCTGGTCGGTGAGAACATCGACATCGCGGACAGTCTGTGAGAGGCAGGCTCTGTGGGATGAGAGAGCGTAAATATCAGATCGATACGCCGGAGAACCGGGCGTTCCTCGCTTCGGAGGTGTCGGAGCTTCTTCGGTTCTGCCGGCGGTTTCCGGCGCCGACCGGGTCGTCCTACTGGCTCGGCATGAGCGGTGAGCCGGTGAAGGAGCAGATCCGCGGGACGTGGATTACGGCGCGGATGCTGCACGGTTATGTGCTGGGCGGATTCCTCGGGTTCGAGGGGTGCGATGAGCTGGTGGATGCCGCGCTTCGGGGGCTTCTCGGGGAGCTTCATGACGAGGAGTTCGGCGGATGGTTCTACGGTGTGGATGCGCAGGGGGCGCCCGCGGGTGAGCCTGCGGGGGTCAAGGAGTGCTACCAGCAGGCGTTTGCGATCCTTGCGGGGACGTCGGCGCTGCTTGCCGGAAGGCCGCGCGCCGAAGAACTGCT
>JAFPYK010000018.1 GCA_017412265.1 Lachnospiraceae bacterium | reverse complement strand
CATACATCTCAGCAACCTTAGCCAGGAGATCGATCTTCTCCGTGCCGACACAGAAGTTCTGGTCGAAGCCGCCGCCCTGGCGAAGCGGTTCATAGTCCGCATGGATATCTCTTCCGATCGGCTTTCTCACGCGGAAATCCAGAGGAGTTCCTTCTACGGAGACGATCTCTCCGGTCGGGATCAGGTCGTCGCTCGTTGCGGTAAAGGAATCCGCGTCGATCTGCACTTCCTGCTCCAGCGTGTTGCCGGACTTATGGCCGGCCAGGTTGAAATACGAATGATTCGTCAGATTGCAGAGGGTATCTTTGTCAGAGGTCGCGAAATACTCGATCATCAGCTCGTTGTCATCGGTCAGCGTATAGGTAACCGTGACATCCAGGTTGCCGGGGTAACCCTGCTCCATATCTGGGCTGAGTCTGGAGAACTCCACCGAACAGCTGTCCGCCTCTTCGGAGCACTCGCTCTCATACATCAGCTTCTCATAGCCGATGAAGCCGCCGTGCAGATGGTTCTTGCCGTTGTTCTTCTCAAGCTCATACGTCTTGCCGTTGAGCGTGAATCTCGCATCGCCGATCCGGTTGCCGACACGGCCGATAAATCCGCCGAAATGAGGCTTGTTCGCCTCATAGCCGGCCACATTGTCATAGCCCAGCACCACATCGGCAAGAACGCCGTTGCGGTCCGGAACCAGGATGTTCGTGATGCACGCGCCGAGGTCGATCAGCCCGACCTGCATGCCGTTTTTGTTCGTTAACAGAAACTTTGTGACGGTCTGACCGCCGGAGGTCTGTCCCCAGACCATTTTCGTAATGCCCATATCTTACCTCCTGTGAAGCATATGTTCCCTCAATATCAGACTTGCAAGTGCCAGATCCGCAGGCTCCGATCTCTCCGCGGGCTGATGGCTGATGCCCCCGATGCTTCGAATGAAGACCATCGAAGCAGGAATCCACCGGCCGATGATCTGCGCGTCATGGCCTGCTCCGCTCATCATCGCCCCGCAAGGGATACGTAGACGCTCTGCAGCCTCCCTGAGAATGTGAATCTCTCCTTCATCCATCGCTACGGCAGCTGTTTCCGTCAGCTTCTCCCATGCAAATGAAGTCCCCGCGTCCCGCGCCATCTGGTCAAAATCCTTCAAGATACGTTCCGCGAAAACTTCTGTCTTCTCATCCCGGGAAGAGCGGATCTCCAGCGAGAAATCCACCGCACCGGGAATGATATTCACTGCGCCGGGCGAAACCGACGCGCTGCCGACCGTGGCTGTGAGTTCTTCCTCCCCGCAAGCCTGTTCATAGAGATATTGTATCATACGAGATGCAGATACAAAAGCATCTTTTCTGCTTCTCATCGGGGTACTTCCCGCGTGATTGGCTTCTCCTCTCACATGGCACATGTAACGCCGGAATCCCGCGACTGAAGTCACCACCGCAACTGGAAGCCCCAATTCCTCAAGGACCGGTCCCTGCTCGATATGAGCCTCTGTATAAGAGGAATATCCCCGGATAGTCCCTGCCAGGGCCGGAATCTCTTCCGGAGAACCACCGCTCCCGCGGATTACTTCCTCCAGGGTTTCCCCGGTGGCAAGTTCACGGATCGACCGAAGGTCCTTCTCGGATATTCCTTCGCAGACCGCGCGGCTGCTTAAGAACCCCCTGCTGAAACGGATTCCTTCTTCATCATTCCATGCAGCGATGGAAATCCCGCATTCCGGCCGCAGACCCTCATTTATGATCTCCCGCAGTGCCTCCGCGGCACATACGATACCCGCGGTTCCGTCATAAGCCCCGCCGTGACGCACACTGTCATAATGCGAGCCGTACAGCCGTTCTTCTCCTGTCACACCGGGAAGATGCCCGTACACCGCACCGGTGGGGTCGATCAGGGTCTCCAGGCCGATTCCTTTGAAATAATCGACCAAAAACTCCTGTGCCTGCGCCGAAGCACACGTAAAAGGAAGCCGTGTGACGCCTTCCTCCGATGTATGGTCTGTAAATTGTGCGAGATCATAAAGCACATTCTGGATGCGGGTGGTGAGATCCATACCGATCGTCCTTTCACAGAAACAGGCCGTTCTGATCAGTCAGAACGGCCTGCCTCTCATACGATTTTCACATTGATTGCCTGAGGCCCTTTTGGACTCTCAACCAGATCGAACTCGACTTCCTGCCCCTCGGAGACTGTGCGGAACCCTTCTACCAGGATCCCGGAATAATGAACAAATACATCTCTTCCGGATTCATCAACTATAAAGCCGTAGCCCTTCTGATTATTGAACCACTTGACAGACCCTTTACTCATGATTATCCTCCCACAATCTTTGACAAATTTCATCAACTAGTGAGATTATAATACGAAAATCAGTGTAAGTCAACATTTAAGGGACAAACTGTCAGTCATTATCAAGAATTTACTTCACTTTCTTCTTCAACCACGGCAATTCCCAACTCTTCAAGCTGCTTCGGATCCACGCGATCCGGTGCATTGCTCATCAGGCAGGACGCATCTTTCACCTTCGGGAAGGCGATGACGTTGCGGATATTGTCTTCTTTTGCCATCAGCATGATCAGGCGGTCAAGGCCGTAGGCCAGTCCAGCGTGAGGCGGAACTCCGTACTTGAAGGCATCCAGAAGGAAGCCGAAACGGTCGTGAGCCTGCTCTTTTGTGAAGCCGAGAACCTCGAACATCTTCTCCTGCACGTCGTTCTGGAAGATACGCACGGAGCCGCCGCCGATCTCGTTGCCGTTCAGGACGATATCATAAGCTTTCGCGCGTACTCTGCCGGGATCAGAGTCGATGTAGCACAGGTCCTCTTCCATCGGCATGGTGAATGGATGATGCATTGCCGTGAAACGGTTCTCCTCGTCGCTCCACTCCAGAAGCGGGAACTCTGTGATCCAGACGAAGCGATATTCATTCTTGTCATACAGATCGAGCCGGTCGCCGAGCTCCACACGCAGGGCGCCCAATACGGTGCAGACAACCTTTACCTTGTCCGCGGCGAACAGAAGGAGGTCGCCGGGCTCCGCCTTCATGGCGGCAAGCAGGGCCTGCATCTCCTCTTCCGACATAAACTTCTGGAAGGAAGCCTTGACAGAGCCGTCCTCATGTACCTGCGCATAGGCAAGTCCCTTGGCTCCGTAGGTCTTGGCAAATTCCACGAGACCGTCGATCTTCTTGCGAGGCATGCCCGCCTGGCCCTTGACATTCAGGCCGCGCACCGTGCCGCCGGCCTCCAGAGCGCCCGTAAAGACGCCGAAGCCGCAGGAACGAACGACATCCGATACATCCGTAATCTCCATGCCGAAGCGCAGGTCCGGCTTGTCAGAGCCGTATTTGTCCATGGCTTCCTGCCAGGTCATGCGCTGGATCGGGAGCTTGACGTCGACGCCGATCTCGGCAAAGATCGAGTGAAGCAGGCGCTCGTTGACATCCAGGACATCCTCAACGTCCACGAAGGAAAGCTCCATATCGATCTGCGTGAATTCAGGCTGGCGGTCTGCACGCAGGTCCTCGTCGCGGAAGCATTTCGCGATCTGGAAATACCGGTCATAGCCACTGCACATCAGCAGCTGCTTGAAGATCTGCGGGGACTGCGGAAGCGCGTAGAAGCTGCCGGGGTGAATCCGGCTGGGCACCAGATAATCTCTTGCACCCTCCGGCGTGGACTTCATCAGGATCGGGGTCTCGATCTCAAGGAAGCCTTCGTTGGTCAGGAAGGTGCGGACCGCGTTCACGATTCTGGAACGGAGCATCAGGATTCTCTGGATATCCGGACGTCTGAGGTCCAGATAACGGTATTTCAGGCGAAGCTCCTCCTTCGTCTGGGAATTTGCTTCGATCGGGAACGGAGGCGTCTCTGCCTCGGATAAGATGCGGATCTCGCGCGCTCTTACCTCGATCTCGCCGGTCTTCAAGTTCTCATTGACCGCGCCGTCACGCAGTTCGACATTGCCCTTCACGGCAATCACGAACTCGCTGCGCAGGCGTCCGGCTTTCGCGAAGCCTTCCTCTCCGACCTCATTCTCGTCAAATACGATCTGCAGCAGTCCGGTGCGGTCGCGGAGATCCACAAAGATCATACCGCCGAGGTTGCGGCGCTTCTGCACCCAGCCCATGACCGTGACTTCCTGCCCGATATTTGCCTTCGAAACCTCCGTGCAGCGGTGGCTCCGATGCATTCCTTTCATAGATTCTGCCATTTCTTTCTCCCTCCGGTTTATTTGTTGATAAAGAAATCTGCGATCTGATCCAGGGCGACTTCCGTCTGCTCATGGGTCTGCATATTCTTGATGACAGCCTTGTTCTCTGCCAGTTCATTTGCGCCGAGAATCACCGTGTTTCTGGCTCCGATCTTGTTCGCGTACTTCATCTGGGCCTTCACGCTGCGGTTCATATAGTCGGTCTCGGCGATGATTCCCGCATTCCTGAGCTTCATGACGATGCGGAATGCGTCGGCCTTCGCCTCCTGTCCGAGGATTCCCACATAGATCTCCACCGGGTCCTCTGCGGGAAGGTCAACCTTCTCTCTCTCCAGGAAATACAGGATGCGCTCGATGCCGAGGCCGACGCCGACCGCGGGAATATCCTGCTTTTCGTCAATCTCGTGCACACGGCCGTCGTAGCGGCCGCCGCCGCAGAGGGTGAATCCCTCCGAGTTGACGAATTCGAAGACCGTTCTCGTGTAGTAGTCGAGGCCCCGGACGATGCCGGTATCGATCTCATAAGGGATGTCCAGCGCCTTCAGAAGCGACTGAAGCTCTTCAAAATGCGCCCTGCAGCCGTCATCCAGATAGTCGATGGTGCGCGGGGCATCCTTGACGATCTCCTTGCAGGAAGGAACCTTGCAGTCCAGGACACGAAGAGGATTCTTCTTCATGCGCTCTCTGCAGGTCGAGCAGAGCTGGTCCTCATGCCCCTTCAGATAAGCCAGGAGCGCGTCATTGTAGCTCTTCCGGCACTCCTTGCAGCCGATGCTGTTGATATGAAGCTTCGCGTCCTGAAGCCCGAGACGGCGGATCAGGGACGTGATCAGCGTGATCAGCTCGACCTCTGCGAGAGGGCTCTCGGAACCGATGAATTCCACGCCGAACTGGTGATGCTGACGCAGTCTGCCGCTCTGCGGCT
>JAFPYK010000017.1 GCA_017412265.1 Lachnospiraceae bacterium | reverse complement strand
TGCTTCTCGGCGTCGTCGATGCTGCCGGCCGCCTTGGCGAACAGCTCGTCATATGCCGCGTTCTTGTAGTTGATGAAATTGTTGCTTGCCGACTGTGTGTATCTGCTCAGCACACGGCCGGGCACAACAACCTTTGCGGCCAGTCCGTACAGGGTTGCGTCGTATTTGCGTTCCTTGTAGACGTCCTGAAGCCAGGAATTGTCGTCGATCGTCTTAATGTTGACGGTGATATTCGAAGCCTTCAGCTGATCTGCGACCACCTGGGCCGTATCTACGTGATACTGATAACCCGAGGCGACGATCAGATCGAAGGTGATGCCATCAGGATATCCTGCCTCGGCCAGAAGCTCTTTTGCCTTTGTCGGGTTATATTCATAGACATTCGCGGTCGACTCGTTGTAATACGTCGCAAATCCGGGGAACATATCCGTGGCAAGCACGGTTCCCTTGCCGTCCGCGATCATGTCAAGGATTCCCTGGCGGTTCACCGCATAGTTGAGTGCCTGGCGGACACGGACATCAGAGAAAAGCTTCGATTCGTTGTTCAGGAACATGCCCTGAACCAGGCCCATGCTTCCCTCCTCGATGCGGAAGGATTTCTCAACTTCCTTTGCCTGATCCGCGGTCAGATATGCGTAGACGTCGATGGTTCCGGAGAGCATCTGCGTGGTCGCCGTATCGGAGTCCGCGATGATCTTAAATGTCACGTCTTCAATATTCGCAGGGGTTCCCCAGTATTCTGCGTGCTTCTTCAGCACGACTTTATCCAGCGCCTTGTATTCCGCCACCTTGTAGGGGCCGGTTCCGACAGGCGTTTTGTCGCAGGTAGTATTGTCCTTGGGGATAATGGCACAGGTCAGATAACCCAGAAGCTCGGTGTTCGGCTTGGACAGGACGATCTTCACTTCGTTGCCGGAAGCAGAGATCTCCGCTACAGAAGAAAACGCCGAATCCACGACGACAGAAGGATCCTGTACGTCCAGCAGACCGGCGACACGCTTTAAGGAATAAACCACGTCCTCTGCGTCAAGCGTGGTTCCGTCATGGAACTTCACATTCTCCCGGATCGTGAAGGTATATTCACATCCGTCGTCGGAGATGTGCACGTCGCTTGCGACTGCCGGGACGAGATTCCCGTTCTCATCGGGCTTAACAAGGCCCTCATAGACATTAAAAAGGATTTCCTTAGTTCCTGCCGCTACTGCTTTGTGTGGGTCAAGACTGTCAATATCCTGCTGGATTCCTACCGTAAGAGAGTTCGATTGTCTGTGGTCTTCCTTCTTACCACCTGCGCAGCCACTCAGTGCAGCAGATAAGACCAGGACAACAGTGACGAATGTAAGCCAATTCTTTTTCATGGATACATGTCCTCCTTATGAAGTTTTCCAACGTGGTAATCATATACAAAATGATCAAAAAAAACAAGACCATCTTCCGCAATTTGGAAGATGGTCCTGAAAAAATGCAATGACTGCCGGTATTAATACTTGCCGAGAGACGCGGACAGCTTATCGTTCGGCTTCTCCGCGTGACGGTCGTCTCTTCCCGGAAGGATGGCGTTCAGGATGATGCCGACCAGGGAAGCAACCGCAAGGCCGGTCAGGCTGATGGTCACGGAGCCGATATTGAAAGCGATCGCACCGGCCTTGGAATAGCTGATGCCGATGGCCAGGCCGAGGATCAGGGCCGCGATGATGATGTTGCGGCTCTGCTGGAAATCAACGGAGTTCTCAACCACGTTTCTGACACCGATCGCAGAGATCATGCCGTAGAGGATGATGGATACGCCGCCGATGGTCGCCGCAGGCATCGCGGTGATGATGGCCGCGAACTTCGGGCAGAAGCTCAGGACAACCGCGTAGATGGCCGCCAGCTCGATGACCAGCGGGTCATAAACCTTCGTCAGGGCAAGCACGCCGGTGTTCTCACCGTAGGTCGTGTTCGCGGGTGCGCCGAAGAGCGCGGCGATCGTGGTTCCGATACCGTCGCCGATCAGGGTTCTGTGAAGGCCGGGGTTGTCGATGAAGTCCTTGCCGACCGTGCCGCTGATGGCGGAGATGTCGCCGACATGCTCCATCATGGTCGCGAAGGCGATCGGGACGATCGTGATGATCGAAGAAACCAGAAGGCCGCCCTGGACATTGCCGACGAGGGAGAATACCGTATTCTCCGCAGCGACAGGAAGACCGATCCATGCGGCATCCTTCACTGCAGAGAAGTCCACCTGTCCGGTCAGGGCCGCTACCAGGTAAGAAGCGAGAACACCGAGAAGGATCGGGATGATCTTGATCATGCCCTTGCCCCAGATGTTCGCAACAACGACAACGACGATTGCTACAAGAGCGATCCACCAGTTCTGGCTGCAGTTATTGATCGCGGAAGGAGCCAGGTTCAGGCCGATGGCGATGATGATCGGTCCGGTCACGACCGGAGGGAAGAATCTCATAACCTTGTGGGCACCGATCGCTTTGCAGATCAGAGCCAGGATCAGGTACAGAAGGCCTGCGCAGGCAATGCCGACACTCGCGTAAACCAGGCCCTGCTGTTCGGTCAGGCCGGCCTTGACAGCCATCTCTTTGACTGCGAAATATCCGCCGAGGAACGCGAAGGAAGATCCGAGGAAGACCGGGATCTTACGTCCGGTAATAAAATGCATGAACAGTGTTGCAAGTCCGGCAAACAGAAGTGTCGCGGAGACGCTAAGGCCGGTCAGGATCGGGACGAGGACAGTCGCGCCGAACATGGCGAACAGATGCTGCAGTCCCAGGACCAGTACCTTGCCGGTACCCAGTGTTTTCGCGTTGTAGATGGGTTCATCGTTTTTCATACGTCTTCTCCTTTGTCTTCGAGTACAGATTGACACACATCTGCCCGTCGAACTCTGTGACCTTCACCGAAACCACTTCGTTCCGGGAAGTCGGCACGTTCTTTCCGACATAATCGGGGCGGATCGGCAGCTCGCGGTGGCCGCGGTCGATCAGGACCGCCAGCTGCACGCGTGCAGGCCTGCCCAGCTCTCTGACAGCATTCAGGGCAGCACTTGCGGTCCTTCCGGTGAAGATCACATCGTCCACCAGGACCACAATCTTATCTTTTACGGAGAAATCAGCCTTCGACTGTCCGACCATCGGATCCAGCTTCTTCTCGGAGAGATCATCCCTATAGAAGGTGATGTCCAGCTCTCCCACCGGAACCTTCGATCCTTCGATCTCACTGATGTTCTGCGCCAGCATGTGTGCCAGCGGAACGCCGCGCCTGCGGATCCCGAGAAATACCAGATCCTTCGCGCCGTCGTTCTGTTCCAGGATCTGATGTGCCATGCGTTTGATCGCTCGCTTCATCAGATCTTCCGACATCAGAGTCGCCTTCAGCTGTCCTTTTCCCATAAAAAAAGCCCTGTCTGCCGACAAGACACACTTCGATCCTTCGCGGAAAGGGGATATGTTTCATCTTGTCGGTCTCTCTGTACCAACTTAAAGATTGCTTTACCGCAACCAATACTAGCAAATAATCCCTGCTCCGTCAACAAGATCTTGTAGATTCTTTTGAATTGAAAACAAGAAATGAGCGGGCAGCCTGTTAAGCTGTCCGCCCGTTTGCTTCGTCAGTCTTCTTTTTTCTCGATGTAGCCCTTCGCGGTCAGAAGCTCCGCGCAGAGAATCGCACCGCCGGCCGCGCCGCGCACCGTATTGTGGGAAAGGCCCACGAACTTGTAATCAAATACGGTATCCTCGCGAAGTCGTCCCAGCGAGATTCCCATACCGTGCTCGTAATCAACATCCAGCTTGACCTGCGGCCGGTTGTCCTCCTCCATATAGCGGATGAACTGCTTCGGTGCGGAAGGAAGATTCAGCTCCTGCGGCAGACCGCTGTATTCGGTCCAGCAGGCCAGGATCTCTTCCTTCGTGGGCTTCTGCTCGAAGTTCACGAATACCGCGGCGGTATGGCCGTTTAAGACCGGCACACGCAGGCACTGGCAGGTGATAACCGGGCTCTCTGCCTTCACGATCTGTCCGTTCTCGATATGTCCCCATATCTTTAAGGGCTCCTGCTCGGACTTCTCTTCCTCTCCCGCGATATAGGGGATCAGGTTCTCGACCATCTCCGGCCAATCCGCAAATGTCTTGCCAGCTCCTGAGATTGCCTGATAGGTCGTGGCAACCACCAGTTTCGGCCCGAACTTCTTCAGCGCATGAAGCGCAGGCGTATAGCTCTGGATCGAGCAGTTCGGCTTCACGGCGACGAATCCTCTCTTCGTGCCCAGACGTTTTCTCTGATATTCGATGATCTCCGCGTGTTCCGGGTTGATCTCCGGAATGATCATCGGCACATCCGGCGTCCAGCGATGTGCGCTATTGTTAGAGACGACCGGCGTCTCGGTCTTTGCATAAGCTTCCTCGATCGCTTTGATCTCCGCCTTGCTCATATCTACCGCACTGAAGACGAAATCGACCTGCGAGGCGACCGCTTCCACCTCATTCACGTTCATGACGATCAGGTCTTTCACGCCCTCCGGCATGGGCGTCTGCATCTTCCATCTGCCGCCCACGGCGTCCTCATAGCGCTTCCCCGCAGACCTCGGGCTCGCGGCAAGCGTCGTCACCTCATACCAGGGATGATTCTCCAGCAGAGATATAAATCTCTGGCCGACCATACCGGTTGCTCCCAGCACACCTACTCTGAATTTGCGTTCCATTTTCTGATCCCCCTGCCTGTTTTGTCTTTATACGAACGACATTTGTCCGTATGTCGGATATCATACCCTTCTCATCTGCAAAATGCAAGTCCCCAAGGGTATATTTCTCAATTATCCCTTTCGGCGGATCTTCCCGTCTTCCGACGCGGGCTGCTTCTCCGCCCAGCTCTCCAGGAGAACGCGAAGGTCCTCCCAGGTCTTCACCTCATTGGCCAGACGCCGCAGCGACGAAGCGTGCGGATATCCGGTCGTATACCACTGGATATGCTTCCTCATCTCCCGCATGCCCATGAACTCGCCCTTCAGGTCACACTGCATCTTCGCATGCCGGAGAAGAAGCTGTGTCATCTCCCGAAAGGTCGGTGCGGGCATCACCGTGTGATCACGAAGCCATGCCTGCGTCTGTGCGAAGATCCACGGATTGCCCCTCGCACCGCGGGCGATCATCACCGCGTCGCAGCCGGTTTCTGCAAGCATCCGCTCGGCATCCTGCGGCGTGAAGATATCACCGTTGCCGTAGACCGGGATCGATACTGCCTCCTTAACCTCGCGGATGACGTTCCAATCTGCCTTGCCGCTGTAATACTGCTCTCTGGTCCTCGCATGAATTCCCACGGCTGCCGCGCCGGCATCTTCCATGATCCTCGCGAATTCCGCGGCGGTATTCTCTCCGTCCTCAAATCCCTTCCGGAACTTGACCGTCACCGGCTTATCAATGGCCTTCGAAACCGCACGGACGATCTCCCATGCGAGCTTCGGCTCCTTCATCAGGGCAGAGCCCTCGCCGTTATTGACAACCTTCGGAACCGGGCAGCCCATATTCAGGTCCAGAATGTCAAATGCTCTCTCTTCGATGGCCTTCGCCTGCTCCGAGAGGATCTTCGGATCATTTCCGAAGAGCTGCAGGGCCGCCGGCCGTTCTTCCTCCGCCACGGCAAGCAGCGCCTCGGTATTCTTGTTATGATACATGATTCCCTTGGCACTGACCATCTCCGTGCAGATCAGATCCGCCCCCTGCTCCTTGCATAACAGACGAAACGGCAGATCGGTCACCCCCGCCATCGGCGCAAGGATCAGTCTGCCGGGAATCGTTACTCTTCCAACGTTCACTAGTCTCTCCGTCTGCGGCTGTCAGCCGCGGTTTTTTCGTAAATGATGCGAAGTCCCTTAAGCGTCAGCTCCGGGTCATACCTGTCGATCTCCGGTATGGATTCCGAGATCAGCTTGCCCAGGCCTCCGGTGGCGACTACGAAGAGCGGATCGATGCCGGACTCTTCCTTCACCCGCTGAATGATGTACTTCGTCTGGCCGATCGCCCCGTAGATCAGGCCTGCCTGCATGGAACTGACCGTATCCTTCGTGAGAATACTCTCCGGCCTGCGGATCTCGATCTCCGGAAGCTTCGCGGTCTCATTCCACAGGGCATTTGCACTGATGCGGATGCCGGGGCTTGTGATGCCCGCTTCGAATGTAGCGTCCTCTGTGATCAGGTCGTAGGTCGTCGCCGTCCCGAAGTCAATCACAAGCACCGGGCCGCCGTAGAGCGAATAAGCTGCCACAGCATCTGCAATCCGGTCCGCGCCCAGCTCTCTCGGGTTCGGGATACGGATCCGGATCCCGGTCTTGGTGCCCGGCCCGACATTGATCGATTCCACATGGAGATACTTGCGGATCGCGTTGTGGAAGGAATGCATGATCCCGGGAACCACCGAGGATATGATCACCGCGTCAATCCGGGAAGGCTCGATGCCGCGGGACGAAAGAAGGCTCAGCAGAAGGACGCCGTACTCGTCCGAAGTCCTGGGCGTCTTGGTCGTCATACGGAAGATCCCCAGAAGCTCCTCGCCGGCATAGACACCGAGAGTAATGTTCGTATTGCCGATATCAATCGCTAAAAGCATCGCTGCCTCCGTTCTGCCCGAGAATCACCATGCGGTAATACGCCTCCAGTGATTCAAAAAGGTCCTGATGCTCCCTGCGGATCTGGCCGATCTTTAATGCGCTTCCGATCTCGTCATAGAGAAGGTCTCCTTCATCACTCAAGGGTGTCAGGAACAGAGTCCCGTCATCCTCAAAGGACAGCATCAATATGCCCCCGACCTCCTCCGTATAAAGGACAGAGAGAATCTGAAGCTCCTGTTTCACCTGGGAAGGAAGCTTCTCAAACTTCGGATTCAGGTAAAACTTCTTCTCGTATGAATTCGACACGCACAGACAACAGCTCATCCGAGGGTCCTTTCTGCCTGCGGCCGCAGGCGACTGTATTCTCACCTCTGATCATACATCAAAATGTCTGTGTGCGCAAATCCATCCTCAAAATTCCGGCAGGTCCGATCCCAGCGTGGCGACCATCACGGCTTTGATCGTGTGCATGCGGTTCTCTGCCTCGTCAAAGATCACATCCGCGTATTTCTCAAATGTCTCTTCGGTGACTTCATTTCCCTTCACCGCAGGCAGACAGTGCAGCAGCACGGTCTGATCCTTGCCGCTCTTCTGCATCAGAGCCTCGTTCACCTGGTAAGGCGAGAGCAAGGCGATCCGCTCCGCGGCCTTCGCTTCCTCTCCCATGGAGCACCAGACGTCGGTATAGACCGCGTCGGCTCCCCGGACCTCTTCCAGGTCTTCGCTGAGCTGTATGCTCGCGCCGGAAGCCTCTGCCCACTGCTTGCACATGCTTACCAGGCCTTCGTCCGGCCACAGCTGCTTCGGAGCAACGATGCTGAAATGAACCCCCATCTTGGTACAGCCGATCATCAGGCTGTGAGCCATATTGTTGCGGCCGTCACCGACAAATACCAGCTTCAGACCTGCAAGATGCCCAAAACGCTCAATAAGCGTCAGCAGATCGGCCAGCACTTGTGTCGGATGGAATTCATCTGTCAGGCCGTTCCAGACCGGCACACCGCTGTATTTTGCAAGAGCCTCGACCTTGGAATGCGCGAAGCCGCGGTACTCGATCGCGTCAAAAAGCCGTCCGAGAACCCGGGCCGTGTCCTCGATGCTTTCCTTGTGGCCCAGCTGGATCTCATCTCCGCCAAGGTATGTCGGATACGCGCCCTCGTCCAGACAGCCGATCGTGAAGGAACAGCGCGTCCTCGTGGACGGCTTCTCGAAGATCAGGGCGATGTTCTTGCCCTGCAGCCGGCTCCCGTGCAGGCCAAGCTTCTTCTCCTTTTTCAGATGTGCCGCCAGATCAAGCAGCCATTGGATTTCCTCCGGTGTATAGTCCTTCAAAGTAAGAAAACAGCGTCCCTTCAGATCCATGATCATTCCCCCATGCTTTCGCAAATGAATATATATGCATCAAATAATATGGATATACAATAATCATACACTGAGCTCTTGTCAAGCATTTCTTGCAGAAACCCTGAAAATATGCCTTTTTATGGGATTATCACGCTGGGCTGGCACGAATAAATATAAAAAAGAGGCGGATGTCTCCGCCTCTTTTCGTTACAAGTGATTATTTCGCAGATTCGATCACAGCCTTGGCAAGGCCTGCAACGCCCTGAATCTCCGAAGGAATGATGATCTTCGTAGCCTGGCCGTCTGCCGCCTTGGCAAAGGCCTCCAGGCTCTTGATGCGAAGGACCGCATCCTGAGGATCCGCCTCGTTCAGGTACTTGATACCTTCCGCGTTCGCCTTCTGAACCGCACGGATGGCTTCCGCCTGGCCTTCTGCCTCGCGGATCATCGCTTCCTTCTTCGCTTCCGCGCGAAGGATCGCGGCTTCCTTGTCCGCCTGCGCTTCCAGGATCATGGACTCCTTCTTACCTTCCGAGACAAGGATCGCGGACTTCTTCTCACCTTCTGCACGAAGGATCGCTTCACGTCTCTCACGCTCTGCCTTCATCTGCTTCTCCATGGCTTCCTGAATGGCTGCCGGAGGGATGATGTTCTTCAGCTCGACACGGTTGACCTTGATGCCCCAGGGATCGGTTGCAACATCCAGGGCCACTCTCATCTTGGTATTGATGATCTCACGGGAAGTCAGTGTCTGGTCCAGCTCCAGGTCACCGATGATGTTACGAAGCGTCGTAGCCGTCAGGTTCTCGATCGCCATGATCGGATTGACAACACCGTATGCGAAGAGCTTCGGGTCGGTAATCTGGAAGAACACGACGGTATCGATCCGCATCGTGACGTTATCCTTCGTGATCACGGGCTGCGGTGCGAAGTCAACGACCTGCTCCTTCAGGATCACACGCTTGGCAACGCGGTCAATGATCGGAAGCTTAAAATGAACACCGACACCCCAGGTCGCCTGATAGCCGCCCAGACGCTCCAGAACAAACGCCTGTGCCTGCGGAACAACCTTGATGCAGGAGATCAAAATGACAACCAGGACCACAATGAGTGCGTATAATACGTATTGCATAGAATTCTCCTCCTGTTATCTCTGAGGCTCCCGATCCGCGTCTGCGGGTGACTCCGGGATCTCCTCTAAAATCAGTTTAACACCTTCGACGGCCAGAACCCTGGCCCTGCGCTGCGCTTCAATCACCTGCCCCTTCGAAGAGCGGGCCGTCCAGGTCTTGCCCTCAAGCACGGCGGTTCCGGTCCCCTCAAAGGAATCGATCCGCTCCGTAACCCGGGCTTCCTTCCCGATCAGTCCATCCACGTTGGTCTTCGTGCGGCTCTTGTTGAGACGGTTGACCAGAAGCGGTCTTGTCAGAACGAAAAGCACGATCGAAACAACCAGGAATACTACGACCTGAAGAACCGGACTCAACCCCAGCCAGGAGGTCCCGTATGCGACCAGCGCACCTGCGGCAAACCAGATGGTCGTCAGGCCAACGGTCATCGCTTCAATCACCAGCAAGACCAGCATGAGAACCAGCCAGATCCATGACTGCATAAGTAATCCTCCTTTCTGCATCATGATGAAACGAACTTCTTCACTTGTTTATCATACCCTAACAAGTATCTGAATTCAACAGGATTTTTCTGAACGATCCGTTAAGAATTCGTAAACCGACAGACAAAAGAAAGGCTGAACACCTCATTAAGAAGCATTCAGCCTGTTTGTCAATACATCTGCAGTATCGAACATTTATCTGGTTTTCTTCACGTAGACGATATTGGAGAGAGCCGCGCAGCTGTAGTTTTTCACGTAATCTTCCCACTCGGATCTGCGCACATAGAGCTTTTTTCCCCAGCTGCTGACACCCATCCACTCGTCTCCGAGCTCGGTCACGGTGACAAAATGCGCGTTGGTCCTCGTATGCACCGACATCGTCCCGTCGGAGTTCCTGCGGTAGAGAGTCAGCTTTCCCTTCCTCCAGAATCGTGGTAGGTTGTTGCCGATACACAAGATCACCGGCACGTCGCGGCGGAGCATCTCCTCCATCCGGTGAACTGTTTCTTCCTCGACAGGGCCCAGAATGCCCGGTAATGCATCCGGTGTGTGATAAAGTACAGATTCAGCCCGAGGGCCAGAATGACGGCATTGGACCCGAGATAAGGCACCATGGGGAAGAAGCTGCGGCGCAGCCGGTTCATCCGTTTCATGAAGTCCGCGCGCTCCATCCGGGATCTTCCCTCGAGGTAGCAGACCAGCCCTGTTGCGGCTACCGGGCCGCAGGCGCCCTCGCGCACGGTCCTCTTCGCATCCCAGCTCTGGTTCCCGCCGAAAGCCTCCGCATCGCCGTCAAGGATACGCAGATATGGCAATTGAACAAAGCTCATCCTACTCCCCCTTCCGAAGCTGCTCCCGAAGAATTCACGAGCTGCACTCTGATTTATCAAACCAGCAGGAGCTCTCCTGCCGTGATCGGAGCCTGTCCGCGTCAATTCAGCGCAGACAGGCCCCTGCAATGACATTTACTTGATCGGCTCGGTCCAGTAATTCTGCTGATAGAAGTCCGTGAACCGGTACGTCGCCAGAACGTCGAAGTCCCCGAGAGGCACGTTCGTGATGGACAGGTCGCCATTTACCGTGAAAGGATCACCGAGCATATAACTGTCCTGGTACACTCCGTCATAAGAATAATAGTCGCAGAGGAAATCAATCTTCGCTCCCTCTTCCAGTGTCTCCATCGCTTTCGCGATCGTATCCGTCTCGCCGTCGCGGTAATCATAGCGGACACCTGCGACATAGCCGTCGGGATTCGCACTGTCGAACACGATCATCAGGTTCGCCCGGATACCGTCCACAAGGCAGGGAACCGTGCCGGTGATGGTATAGTCCTCACCGTCCAGGGTCGTTCCTTCGTAGTTGTAGGCAACCACATGGCCGTTGATCGCAAGCCAGGTCCCGTCATAGTCACCGATCAGCGCGCCGTTGTCGTCGAATTCAAACACATTGTCCGTGCCCAGATCGATGTAGCCCTCACTGTCATCGACGAAGACCGAGAGCACCAGGTCCGTAACCATGCCCCACTGCTCTTCCGAAAGCTCAATCTTCTTGACCCCGCCGTCATTCTTCCAGGCAAGGCCGGTAGGATCGAGCTGGTTGTCCGCGATATAATCCGCCGTCTCCTCCACGCTCATTGAGCGTCCCGAGAAGAAGTCCACATTGCCGGCATCCAGTCCGCTGATCTGGCCGAAATTGCCTCCCAGGAACTGCGAAAGCAGTGTACTGACGAGGTCTGCATTGCCCGTCGACTGGTACTGCGGATTGCCGAACAGGGAAGGCAGAGGCGAAGACGTACCGCCGCTTGCCACCTGGCCGCTGACCTCCAGGCTCGCGAACTCCTGGATGCACTTTGTGTATGCAGAGTCCATGCCGATGGAATTGTAGGTCTTGATCGCGGAAGAGACCTTCGAGGTCTTCTTGTACGGGAAATAAATCGCGACGCCGTAGGCATTGTTCATGTTCGAGGACGTGCGGTTGTATTTCACGGCGCCGAGGATGGCCTTCGCAAGCGCAGATCCCTCTTCGGTTCCCATGTTGCGCGCCAGGTGAACGAGATCGACCTGGTCAATCTTGTTGGCCGCGGCAAATTCTCTGGTGTTGTATCTTGCCGAAGAAACGGCCTGGAAGTTGTTGCTCTTGATCAGGTTCGAGGTACCCTCCGCAAATGCCGTGAGTTTCGAAGGAACCGTATTGGCAAACTCTGCGAGGTCAACCATCGCAAGCGTGGTCTGCTGGCCGCGGCAGTCTCTCGCGCAGACATCGACGAAGTCATCGACGATGTTCTTGCCGATCTCCAGGTTGCTCATCGAAGGATTCTGGGACAACTTCGTCAGCCAGTTCGTGTAATACCAGCCGACGCCGGGCTCCGTCTCCTCCGAGGCGATCATATAGTCCGCGTAATTGGAAAGCACAAGCGCGGTCTCCGCGGTGCCCATCAGGCAGGTGTCAAATCCGATGAAATCATACTTGATGCCCGCGGCGCTGAGCGCGGAGTTGATGCCTGCAAGTGACATCGCGCCCGCGGAGGCATTCTTCTCGTCGTAGCCGTAGCCGCCGATCGAACCTGCGCCGTGATCCCAGAAGATCAGCGCGTTGCGGTTCGCCGGATAATTCTTCGTGCAGTAGTTGATGAAGCTCAGCAGCGTGTTCGGATTGGTCATCGCACCGTTGCCGGCATTCTTCTCCAGCAGAGCCAGGCCGCCGTCACGGATCAGATAGATCTGGTTGTTCGAGCTGCTGACGACATTGTTTCTCCAGCGCTTGCAGCCGCCGGTGAAGACAAGCAGATTGATGTTCCTGCTGATCGTCGCCTTCGCCATCTCGGACAGGTCGTTCGTGCCCATGCCGCTCTGGGACTCCAGGTCGGTGCCGCACATATAGACCATAATGGTAAATGTATCCTGGCCGTTGCCCTTGATATTGGCGAATTTCGCGCGGGATCCGGACGCGACCGTAGTGTCAAGCTTGCCGGTGTTCGAGCCCATCGTCCAGGCATTTCCCGCCTGGCTCCCGGAATAATAGTTCAGGAAGCTGCCGCCGCTCGGCTTCGTCGTCGTCTCCGGCTTGGTCGTCGTCGTGGTCGTGCCGGGGGTCCAGTTATTGTTCTGCGTGGTTGTCTGGTAAGGGATCGAGTTGTTCCCGCCGTTGCCTCCGCCGTTGATGAGCCCGCTTAAGCCGCCCTTCGACATCAGCAGAAATACCACGAGGATCAGCAGGATCGACCCGCAGCCCATCCGTCCGCCGCCGCTTCGAAGCACGCGGTTGATCGGGGAGCCGCCGCTCCCGGATGACCCGGAAGAGCTTCCGCCGGGCATGGAGCCGCCGCTTACGGGACCGGTGCCCTGTCCTTCTCCTCTCTTGTAGACGCCTCCGGTATTCTCGCCGGAGACCTTCTTCTCCCGTCCTACAGGTCGATTAGCCATGTTTTCTCCTCCGTTTCTATCTGCCCTGCATATACATACGCATCGCGGGTTTCTGTGCAAAAAGGGACGGCCGGAAGCCGTCCCTCTAACAGACCTTTGTTATTCTCCGTCAGGAATCATCCGGTGCCACTCCTGCAGGGAATGGATCGGTGTACTGCCGTTCTTCTTCACTGCCTTGATTCCGCTGGCGGACGCGTGTGCCGCAGCCATCGTCGTCATGTAAGGAATCCGTGCCTTGATCGCTGCCTTACGCAGGTAGCTGTCGTCGTGAATCGAATTCTTGCCGATCGGGGAATTGACGATCATCTGGAGCTGGCCGTTATTGATCATATCCATGATATTCGGCCGCCCCTCGTAGAGCTTCTTCACCCTCGTCACCGGGATGCCGGCCTCATGAATCTTCTCATAGGTCTTGCGCGTCGCGACGAGATTAAACCCTGCTTCCAGATAATCTCTGGCGATGCGGACGATCTCCGGCTTGTCTTTTTCGTTCACGGACAGGAGCACAGTGCCTTCCAGAGGCAGCTTTGTCTGTGTTGCTTCCTGAGCAATATAATACGCTTCTCCGAACTTCTCTGCAATACCTAAAACTTCACCGGTGGAGCGCATCTCCGGTCCGAGGATCGGGTCGACCTCCTGGAACATGTTGAACGGGAAGACCGCTTCCTTCACGCCGTAGTAAGGGATCTTGCGGTCCTTAAGCCCCGGCACCGGGGAAGGACGTCCGGTCAGCTCCGAGGTGATGATATCGGTTGCCAGAGGCACCATGCGGATATTGCAGACCTTGGAGACCAGCGGAACCGTGCGGGAAGCCCTCGGGTTCGCCTCCAGGACGTAGACCTTGCCGTTCTCAATCGCGTACTGCATGTTCATCAGGCCGCGCACACCCATCTCCACGGCGATCCGCCGCGTGTAATCCTTGATCGTGGCGAGATTCTCCTCGGAAATGTGCCGGCTGGGGATCATGCAGGCAGAATCACCGGAGTGAACACCCGCCAGCTCGATATGTTCCATAACCGCGGGGACAAATGCATGCTCCCCGTCGCTGATTGCGTCCGCCTCACATTCCAGCGCGTGGTTCAGGAAACGGTCGATCAGGATCGGTCGGTCCGGCGTCACGCCGACCGCGGCGCGCATGTACTCTTCCATGCTCTCGTCATCGTAGACGACCTCCATCCCGCGCCCGCCCAGGACGAAGGAAGGACGGACCATCACGGGATAGCCGATTCTTGCCGCGATCGCGAGTGCCTCCTCCACGTTGGAGGCCATGCCGGATTCCGGCATCGGGATCTCAAGCTTATCCATCATCTCGCGGAAGAGGTCACGGTCTTCGGCGAGGTCGATCACCCGCGGCGCGGTTCCCAGGATCTTGACACCGTATTTCTCCAGGTCATCTGCAAGGTTGAGCGGTGTCTGGCCGCCGAACTGCGCGATGACGCCGAGAGGCTTCTCCTTCTCGTAGATGCTCAGCACATCCTCGAGGGTCAGAGGCTCGAAATACAGCTTGTCCGACGTATCATAGTCGGTAGAAACCGTCTCCGGGTTGCAGTTGACGATGATCGTCTCAAAGCCAAGCTTCTTAAGCGCCAGGGCCGCATGCACGCAGCAGTAATCGAACTCGATTCCCTGGCCGATCCGGTTCGGGCCTCCGCCCAGGATCATGATCTTGGGCCGGTCGCTGACGACGCTGTGATCCTCTGCATTGTAGGTGCTGAAGTAATACGCGCTGTCCTTCGTTCCGCTCACGTGAACGCCTTCCCAGGCCTCGGTCACGCCGAGCTTCGTGCGCCGGTTCCGAATCTCCTCTTCACTCAGATCCAGAAGCTGGCTGATGTATTTGTCAGAGAAGCCGTCCTTCTTCGCCTGGATCAGGAGCTCGTCCGGAAGGTCTCCGCCCTTGCAGGCGATGATTGCGTTCTCTTCCTCCACCAGCTCCTTCATCTGCTCGTTGA
>JAFPYK010000137.1 GCA_017412265.1 Lachnospiraceae bacterium | reverse complement strand
TGTGTTACAATCAGGACAAAGAAAAGCAGGAGGAAGATCGAGATGAGATTATTGCTGGTGCGTCACGGAGATCCGGATTATGAGATTGACGGCCTGACCGAGGCCGGGAAGAGGGAGGCGGCCCTGCTGGTGCCGCGGCTTGCCCCGCTTCCGGTGAAGGATTATTATGTCTCTCCGCTGGGGAGGGCGCGCGCGACGGCTGAGCCGACCCTTGCAGCCGCGGGACGTACGGCTGAGGTCTGCGACTGGCTGCGGGAATTTGCCCCGCGCATCATCCGGCCGGATTCGGACCATCCTTACTGCTGCTGGGACTGGCTGCCGGCGGACTGGACCGCGGACCCGAGGTTTCTGGACGTGGATCACTGGTTTGACAATGAGCGGATGCAGGCCGGCGGTGTGCGGCAGGAGTATGAGTGGGTGACCGGGGAGCTGGACAAGCTCCTCGCGGAGCACGGATATGTGCGCGACGGGCGGATCTACCGCGTGGAGCGGCCGAACGAGGATACGCTGGTATTCTTCTGCCACTTCGGCGTGAGCTGCGTGCTGTTAAGCCATCTGCTGAATGTGTCGCCGATGGTGCTCTGGCACGGCTTCTGCGCGGCGCCGGGCTCGGTGACCACGGTGACCACGGAGGAGAGAAGAGCGGGCGTCGCGTCGTTCCGGGTCAATGCGTTCGGGGACATCTCGCATCTGTATGCGGCTGGCGTGGGGCCGTCATTTGCTGCGAGATTCTGCGAGGTGCACGGGAACGGGGACCGCGAGGACTGAGGCTGCGGTCCGCCGGTGCATTTGCATAGAAGGACATAAGAATACGGGCAGGACCGACAGCGATCTGCTGTCAGCCCTGCCCGTTTTGCGCGTTTCGGGAAGGTATTATCCGACGAACTGGAAGACCGTGAAGCCCACATAGATGCACAGGAGCAGGATGCCCTGCCAGCGGGAGAGCTTCTCCTTCACGATCGCGGGGACGCATAAGAGCGCCATCACGAAGAGCATCACAGGGATGTCGACGATGAGCGACGCATTCATCCCGGAGATCGTCCGCTCCGCGGGGACCGCGAAAGGCGAGATGGTGATGGCCATGCCGGAGACCAGGACGATGTTAAATAAGTTCGCGCCGATGACGTTGCCGAGGCTTAAGGCGCCGTGGCCCTTCGCCAGGGAGGTGATCGCGGTGACCAGCTCCGGAAGAGAGGTGCCGAGGGCGACCATCGTCAGGCCGATGACACTGTCCGGGACACCGAGCGCCTGCGCGATCAGGGTGCCGTTATCGACTAAGAGGCGGGCGCCGACCGCGATGACGGCGGCTCCGACGACAAGCATCACGAGCTCCAGCCAGAGCGGATGCTCCTTCTTCTCTTCCTCTTCCCCTTCGGGCTCGGCCGCGTCCGGGTGCTTCTTCATATGAAGGACGCTCAGAACCATGTAGACCACGAAGACGATCAGGAACAGGATGCCCTGCCAGCGCGTGAAGCGGCCGGAGGTCCAGGCGATCAGCGAGTAGCAGATCGCAGCTGCCGCAAAGAACGCGGCGGGAAGCACGAGGGTCTTGCGGCTCGTCTTGCCCGGCTTGATCGCGACGGTGAGCGCGGCGATCAGGCTCGTGTTGCAGATGATGGAGCCGATCGCGTTACCGTAGGAGATGCCGGCGTTGCCCTGCATCGCAGCCTGCGCGGAGACCATCACCTCCGGGAGCGTGGTTCCGATCGAGACGACGGTCGCGCCGATCAGAAGCTCCGGCAGATGGAAGCGGTGGGCGATGCCCGCGGCTCCGTCGACGAACCAGTCGCCGCCCTTGATCAGCAGAACAAAGCCAAGTAGAAATAATAAAACAGGAACTAACATATCATATACCTCTTTGAAGAAATAATCTTTCAAGCAAGAAATGATTATACTTGATTTGCGGGCAAATAACCATCAAATTCATGTAAAAAGACCGGAAAAACTTTCTAAAACCGGGAGCAGCCCTGCGGTTGTCCTCGCGCGCAAAGTTGTGATATACTGAAAAAGCGAGAAAATGGTGCGAGGATGAGCAACATGAAAGTAAAGAAAACCAGATTTACCTGCCTGCGGGACGGGTTGGCCATCCGCGGGTTTGAATTCCGGCCGGAGGGCGAGCGGCTGCCTGCGGTGATTTTAAGCCACGGCTTTATGTCGAACCATGTGGATACCGACCGGTATGCGAAGAGATTTGCGGAGATGGGCTACGCGGCCTATACATTTGACTTCAACGGCGGGTGCCTGATCGGAAGCAGTGACGGCAAGTCGACGGAGATGTCCGTGCTGACCGAGGAAGAGGACCTGAAGGCCGTGATCGCTTATGTGTCTGCGCTGCGGTACACTGACAATTCGAAGCTGACGCTGATGGGCTTCAGCCAGGGCGGGTTCGTGAGTGCGCTGGCGGCTGCGGATATGCCGCAGCGGATCAAGCGGCTGATCCTGTATTACCCGGCTCTGTGCATCCCGGATGACGCCCGCGCGGGGCAGATGATGAAGGCGTCCTTCGATCCGGAGAACATCCCCGAGACATTTTCCTGCGGGCCGATGAAGCTCGGACGGAAATACGCCGCGGACGTGATCTCGATGAATCCGTTTGAGGAGATCCGCGGGTATCGCGGGCCGGTGCTGATCGTGCACGGAACGGCGGATCCGATCGTCAATGTCGCTTATGCGAAGCAGGCCTGGAAGACCTACACATTCGGCGATATCAACAGCCGGATCGAGAAGGAAGACCTCGACCGCAAGGGGGAGAGGTGTGACCTGCCGGAGATTCCGGGGCATAAGAAGCCTCATCGGTATGTGCAGCTTGCGCTGATCGCCGGGGGCGGGCACGGGTTCCGCGGGAAGAAGGACGAGGAGGCGTTCGAGAGAGTGCGGCGTTTCCTGGACGGCTGGGCGGAGATCCTGACGCTGGACTTAAGGAGTGCGGCTCTCGAGGGCGCGAAGAAGGATAAGAAGGAGAGGCGCCTGGCGGGCGAGGCGAAGAGCCCGTTCTTCCGCGGGGAGGTGACGGACTGCTATGTGAGCCGGAAGGACCGCTGGGGGAAGAACCGGGCGGCGGAGCTGGTGTGTGCCGGAAAGGATTATACGGGGGCGGCGTGTGAGATCCGGGCCTCGTATGAGGGCGACGGCAGGGACAGTGCGCTGCGGGTCTGGACGGACAGCAAGGCGCTGGCTTATCTGAAGGACAGCCGGTGCGAGGCGAGCTGGGAGAAGAAGAAAGAGCAGATGACGGTGCGGGTGTACAGCCGGAGACATGACGGAGAGTAGGGGGGCGTGAGCGTCATGTCTTCTCTCCTCGCCTGGGGACGGCTCGTCGAAAAGCACATGACGCTTTCGAGGTCGTGCTAGGCTGGGAGTCGCCTGCCATATCCCCTGAGGGAAGGATTCGTCGCCGGAAGGTGATGAGGCGGTCGTGCGAGTCCGGGATTCGCGGAGGGAAATATTGGTTAGAATCATCTATTAATGAGGATAACAAGCCTTTGTGAGTGGATGGAGCGAGGGTTTAGCGGTGAAGGAGTCATCTATAAATGAGGATAACAAGCCTCTGTGAGTGGATGGAGCGAGGATTTGGCGGTGAAGGAGTCATCTGTTAATGAGGAAAACAAGCCTCTGTGAGTGGATAAGAGCGATGTCGGGGCGAGCGGGAGTCATCTATTAATGAGGAAAACAAGCCTGTATGAGTGGATGGAGCGTGGATTTGCCGAGCGGGGCCTTCGCGGGCAGATCTGCCTTGGCTTTTGGGCATAAGATAACGGTATCGGGGAGTGATCGGCGGCGGCCGGGCTCTCGGATACCGTTGTTTGTTTTCGTTATGATTTTCCCTTCGTGGGGCTTAGCTGCCGGATGCGGCTGCGGCCGCGGCGGCGTCTGCGGTGGCTGCGTCGATGGCGAGGACGAGCATCAGGATCGGCAGCTCGTCTTCGGGCAGGTCGTAGGTGATGACGTAGGTGTCGCCCCAGTGGAAGAGCTCTTTTTTGATTGTGGCGATGAGGGAGCCGTTGGCGTCGTCGATGTAGTAGTCCCAGCCGGTCCAGTTGCCTTCGCAGCGCCAGCCGAGGTAGTCGATCTCGTACTTGGGCTTCCACCAGGTGAAGGCTTTGGAGATGAGGCCGATAGGCTCACCGCCGCGCTCGATGTAGAATTTGGGCAGGAAGGACCAGACCTTCTGGCGGACGAGGCCGACTTCTTCGCCGTAGGTGTCGTAGATGTGGAGCCGGCGGCCGAAGGAGAAGAATTCGCCCTGGACGGTGTATTTGACCTGGTCGTTTTCGTCGTAGATGTCGAATTTGTCGGCCCAGGAGAAGACGCGTTGTTTGATTCGAAGCTGCATGGAGACCTCCCGGCCGCTCCTTTCGGGGAGCGGCTCAATGAAAAAGGCACCGCAGTGCGGACCGCGGTGCCGGCTGGTTGCTGGTTACGGTTATTCCTTCACAATCGGCGCATCCACAGAGTTTTTGCGGATGGACTCGATGCCGTTGAAGCAGCTGGTCAGCTTCTTGTAGCCTTCGCCGGTGGCGATGATCTGGCCGTTGGTCGCTTTCAGGCGGAAGCGGAACTCGCCTGCCTTGTCTGCGTACACTTCAAACTTCGGATTCTTCTTGACCTCGAACTCCTCGACGGTCTGATCCTCAACTGCTGCGACTGCTGCGTTTCTCACGACGCTGGCAATGCCTTTGCGGCAGGAAGCCTCACTCTTATAAACCTGGGACGAAGCAATGACCTGTCCGTTGGATGCCTTCAGGCTGAACTTTAAGCCGCCGTTCTTGGTCTCCGTAATTACAAATTTGCCCATCGAAAAACCTCCTCTCGTCTATTGTGTCTGATGAACAGAAATGCACGGTTTTTGTTATTCTGATTGTATCATGCCGTGTGCCGTTCCTTCAAGAAAAATTCTCGCAGAATTCCGATTATTTTCTGAGAATGGCTTGACAAATGCGGTGAAGGAGATTATATTTAATGCGTTAGCACTCAGAGACATAGAGTGCTAACAAAATGAATAAAGATGAATGTTCAGATAAGGAGGACATAGATATGAAGTTAGTGCCTTTGGGTGATAAAGTGGTCCTGAAGCAGCTGGAAGCGGAAGAGACGACCAAGTCCG
>JAFPYK010000136.1 GCA_017412265.1 Lachnospiraceae bacterium | reverse complement strand
TTCGCGGGCTGGTTTACGGATGAGACCTTCGTGCAGAAGGTTCGTTTCCCGGCGCAGATCCGGCAGAGCGTGACGTATTACGCGAAGTTTGCCGAGGAGGCGAAGCCGGTGTTCCTGACCTTCTTCATCGACGGAGAGGTCTTCGAGCGGCTGGAGCTTCGGACCGGCGATACGGCTGCCGGCAACACGCTGGAGCTTCCGGTCGTGGAGGGCAAGACCTTCGACGGGTGGTATACCGACGAGGGCTGCACCGCACATGCGGCGTTCCCGATCGAGGTGAGTGAGGATCTCAAGTTCTACGGGAAGATGTGCCCGCAGGGCACGGTGCGTTTCCTGATCGACGGGGAGGCCTATAAGGAGTATTCGTTCCTCAAGAACGGAAGCGCGTTCCAGGTTACGGCTCCGGAGACAGAGACGAAGGAAGGACTTTCCTTCAGCGGCTGGTATCTCGATAAGGATTACCGCAGCCCGGCTGCCTTCCCGCTGCAGACCAAGGACGATATGACGCTCTACGGAAGGTATGTGAAGAACGCACAGCTGACCGGCAGTGTCTTCTCGGGCGGCGGCATGATCGCCCTGATTGCGGGCCTGGTGGTCCTCGCAGGCACGGCCGTCGCGATGGTGATCTACAAGAGGCGGCAGAAGAAGGCCTCCATGTGATGAACAGGAGATCATCATAATACGGACATGAACACATCCGCGGAACGGAGAGGGTGACCGGCCCGACCGGACCGCGGATGTTTGTATCATTCCGGAACCGGGAATATCGAAAATACGAACATTTTGTCAAAGATCTCTCCTTTACCGGGAGGGATCTTTTGTGTTAGTATACAATCAGAAGTAAAGGGGTTCGCCGGTGATCCGGCGCCGAATGCACATCAAAAGGAGGAAATTCATTTTGAGAGAGTCCATTCATAAGTATTTTCAGGTCGGCACGATTCTGTGGATGAGCTGGCCGAAGGCTGACCCGATCGACGCGCTTACTACGGTGTGCCGTGACGATTATTTTGACGCCATTGAGGTGAAGAGTTTCGGTGAGAGAAATGAAGTGGCGAAGGCACTGCTGGCTCAGAGCCATATGAAGGTCTGCTACGGCGCGCAGCCGAGACTGCTGGGACCGAAGCTGAATCCGAACGCGATCGATGAGGCGGAGAGACTGAAAGCAGAGGCGACCCTCCTGGAGGCTGTCGATGAGGCGGAGTATCTCGGCGCGAAGGGAATCGCGTTCCTGGCCGGCAAGTGGGAAGAGGCCACGAAGGACCAGGCGTATGCGCAGCTTCTGAAGACGACCCGCAAGGTCTGTGACTATGCTGCTTCGAAGAACATGAGCGTCGAGCTGGAAGTCTTTGATTTCGATATGGACAAGGCTGCCCTGATCGGCCCGGCTCCTTATGCCGCGAAATTTGCCGCGGATATGCGCACTTCCCACAACAACTTCGGCCTGCTGGTGGACCTGAGCCATTTCCCGACCACCTATGAGACCAGCAAGTTCGTGGTCCGCACGCTTCGCCCTTACATCACGCATTTCCACTTCGGCAACGCGGTGGTCAAGCCCGGCAGCGACGGCTACGGCGACCTGCATCCTCGCATGGGTTATCCGAACAGCGCCAATGATGTGCCGGAGCTGCTGGACTACCTGAGAGTCCTGAAGGATGAGGGCTTCTTCAACGCGGAGGAACCTTATGTGCTGTCGATGGAAGTGACGCTTCGCCCCGGCGAGGACGAGGGAATTGTGCTGGCCAACACCAAGCGCTGCTTAAACCGCGCGTGGGCGCTGCTGGAAGATTGAGAGGTTTGATCTATGAAGATTGTTATTCTTGACGGATATACCGAGAACCCCGGCGATCTGAGCTGGGACGAGTTAGGGAAGCTCGGCGAGCTGACGGTTTATGACCGCACGAGCCTGACGGATGAGAACGAGGCAATCGAGCGCATCGGCGATGCGGAGGTTGTCTTCACCAACAAGACCCCGATCACGAAGAAGGTCATCGATGCCTGCCCGACGATGAAGTTCATCTCGGTTCTGGCGACCGGCTACAACGTCGTGGATTATCAGTACGCGAAGGAGAAAGGCATCCCGGTCACGAACGTTCCCACCTACGGAACTGCGAGTGTCGGCCAGTTCGCAATCGCCCTGCTCCTGGAGATCTGCCACCACATCGGCCATCACAATGACAGTGTGCATGCCGGTGAGTGGGAGAGCAGCGCGGACTTCTGCTACTGGCATTATCCGCTGATCGAGCTGGACGGCAAGACGATGGGCATCATCGGCTTCGGCCGCATCGGCCAGACCACCGGCAAGATCGCGAAGGCGCTCGGCATGAAGGTCCTGGCTTATGACAACTATCCGAATGACCGCGGCAGAGAGATCGCGGAGTATGTCGATCTGGATACGCTGCTTACGACTTCCGACGTCATCGCTCTGCACTGCCCGCTCTTCCCGGATACCCAGGGTATCATCAACAAGGACACCATCGCGAAGATGAAGGACGGTGTCATCCTGTTAAATAACTCCCGCGGGCCTCTGGTGGTCGAGCAGGATCTGGCGGACGCGCTCAACTGCGGCAAGGTGGCCGCGGCCGGCGTGGACGTGGTCTCCACGGAGCCGATCAAGGGCGACAACCCGCTGCTGAAGGCGAAGAACTGCATCATCACGCCTCACATCTCGTGGGCGCCGAAGGAGAGCAGACAGCGAATCATGGACTGCGCGGTGGAGAATGTGAAGGCATACCTGGCGGGTGCGCCGGTGAATGTCGTGAACAAGTAATACAGATCTCGGACGGATATCGAGAAGCTCGGGCCGCCGGACAGGAGAGGATCCTGGCCGGTGGCTTTTTGCGCGCGGCCGGCGGGAATGTGCGGAAACCTTAGTTATTCTTGTCTAACCGGCGGATGGTTGGATATAGTTATATATGGCAAATTAATCTGCCGGACAGGAAGGGAGCGGGCTTCGGCCCGGAAGAAGGTATGACAATCAGAGACTTGAAGATCGGTGAGAGCGCGGTGATCACGCAGGTGCACGGAGAGGGCGCGCTGCGGCAGCATTTCCTGGACATGGGCATGATCCCCGGCGCGGAGGTCACCATGATCAAATACGCGCCGATGGGAGACCCGGTGGAGATCCAGGTGCACGGCTATGAACTGACGCTCCGCCTGGCGGACGCGGCGCAGATCGACTGCGAGCGGATCGAGGGGCGGACGAATCCGCATGAGCGTGTGAAGAAGATCTTTTCTTCGGAGCACCCCGGCATCGGCGAGGATGGCAAATATCACCGCAAGGGCGAGGGTGATCCGCTGCCTGAGGGGACGAAGCTGACATTTGCCCTGGTGGGCAACCAGAACAGCGGCAAGACGACACTGTTTAACCAGCTGACCGGGTCCAACCAGCACGTGGGGAATTTCCCGGGCGTGACGGTGGACCGCAAGGACGGCCCGATCAAGGGGCATCCGGAGACCAGCGTGACGGACCTGCCGGGCATCTATTCGATGTCCCCGTATTCGAGCGAGGAGATCGTCTCGCGCAATTATGTGCTGGAGGAGAAGCCGAAGGCGGTCATCGATATCGTCGACGCGACGAACATCGAGCGCAACCTGTATCTGACGCTGCAGCTGCTGGAGATGAACCGGCCGATGGTTGTGGCGCTGAATATGATGGATGAGCTGCACGGCAACGGCGGCTCGATCGACATCAACCGCATGGAGGCCATGCTGGGCGTCCCGGTCGTGCCGATCTCGGCCGCGAAGAATGAGGGCGTCTCGGAGCTTGTGACGCACGCGCTGCACATCGCGAAATACCAGGAGAAGCCGACGCCGCAGGATTTTTGCAGCAAGGATGACCACGGCGGCGCGATCCACCGGGCGATTCACGCGGTGGAGTCCCTGATCGAGGACCACACGGAGCGCGTGGGGCTGCCGCTGCGGTTCGCGGCGACGAAGGCGATCGAGGGCGATCCGCTGGTTCTGGAGCAGCTGGCGCTGGACCCGAACGAGACGGAGCTTCTGGAGCACCTGGTGCAGCAGATGGAGCACGAAGGCGGGATGGACCGCAGCGCCGCGATGGCGGATATGCGGTTTGATTTTATCGAGAGGGTCTGCGAGGCGACGGTTGTCAAGCCGCAGGAGAGCAGGGAGCGGCTGCGTTCGGAGCGCATTGACCGTGTGCTGACGGGCAAATGGACCGCGATCCCGTGCTTTATCGGGATCATGGCGCTGGTGTTCTTCCTGACATTTCATGTGATCGGCCCGTTCTTCCAGGACCTGCTGGCGGCGGGGATTGAACTGCTGACCGAGACGGTGGACGGCTGGATGACGAGAGCCGGCATCAACGAGGTGATCCACGGGCTGGTGGTCGGCGGAATCTTCGAGGGCGTGGGCAGCGTGCTGAGCTTTCTGCCCATCATCGTCACGCTGTTCTTCTTCCTCTCGCTGCTGGAGGACAGCGGCTACATCGCCCGGGTGGCGTTCTTCATGGACAAGCTCCTGCGGCGCATCGGCCTCTCCGGCCGCA
>JAFPYK010000135.1 GCA_017412265.1 Lachnospiraceae bacterium | reverse complement strand
CTATGTCCAGGCGTTCTTCTTTTGTGTATTTCATGGCAAGCCTCCTGTTCACTTCCGGGATGCCTTTGTACAGAGAAGTTGTTTTGGTGTTTACCATTATACATCCTCTGTACAAAAATCACCCCCCCTGTGTCCAAAAAAAGCTTATCACTGCAAACTCCTTCAGCAGATGGATCGATCCGGTCACATTGATAAACTGCGGCATGATCCCGTTTTCTGTCAGAACGGAGATGAAGCGCATTGTCGCCGGGCAGACATTTGAACCATAAACCTTAATATTCATATGTTCCTCCTTCCGGAATCTGAGCGGTGAATGATCACTTGATATCGATAGAGTAACATTCTCCTATATTACAGTCAATAATAGGGTTTTACCTCATTATAATATAATCATCACTCATCTCCAGGGAGCCGTTTCTTGTAAATGCATCTCATCTTCCGGCCTTCGGATTGCCCTTGCTGATCATATTCCTGGTCATCTTGAGATACGACGGATGCCCCATCTTCGTCCCCTCCGGGCGGATGCAGAGCGCCGCCGAATGCCACCGGTCCGCGTGCCTCCACTCCGGAAGTCCTTCCCCGTTCGGATCCCCGCACCGCGCGAAATTCGCGACATAATCCATCATCTGCCCCGAGGCCTCGTAGTCCCTCTCCCCGTAAGGCCGCCACGACCCGGAGAGCTGCCCGAACATGTAGCGCAGGTCCGACGAATGGAACGCCGCGTTGCCGTCCCCCGGCGCGTCGATGTCGAAATAATACAGGTAGGCGCCGTTGGCCCGCCCGAACTTCGTCCCGATGTGCGCCATGACCGGCGCGTACATATCATTGTTCGTGAATCCGATCATGTAATCCACGTCCAGCGGATGCCGGATCAGCCGGTCCACCCGGTCCGGCAGCTGGTACCCGTCCACTACAGGCATCGTGTTGTACGTGACGTCCTTCCTCAGGCTCTTCATCTGCTGCTGTGCTTCCAGTACCGACTGCACGTCCAGCGCGCGAAGCTCATCCAGCGTCCTGCACCCCGCGACCTCCATCAGCTGCAGCCAGAATTCCCTCGTCTTCTCCGCCCGCCTCGGCAGGGCAAACTTCGGGAACATCCCTCCGCCGGACATCATAATCGCCCTCCGGAACAGCCCCTCATTGCCGTGGTCCAGGCACAGATACTGGATCGAGATCGCTCCGGCACTCTGGCCCATCAGTGTGATGTTCTCCGGATCCCCGCCAAACGCCGCGATGTGCTTCTTCACCCACCGCACGGCCACACGTTGGTCATCCAGGCCGAAGTTTCCGTCCCGCCGGAGCTCGCCCTCGATCCCCTCATGTGTCATATAGCCGAAGATCCCGACCCGGTAATTTGCAAATACCGTCACGATCCCCCGCTTCGCGAACTCCTCGCCCCGAAACGGCTGCTCCCTGTTCGAGCCGGAATTGAATCCGCCGCCGTAGAAAAACACGATGACCGGGCAGTCCTTCGCGTCCTTCGGCGCGTAGATGTTCAGGTTCAGGCAGTCCTCATCATAGACAAATGTCATCCCCTCCCGGAACTCCCGGTGGTAGAACAGCCGCTCCGGGTTGTCTAACTGCGGGAAAAACTGCCGGAACTGCGGGCAAGCCGGCCCGAACTCCGTCGCGTCCAGCTCCTCCTTCCACGTATCCACCGGCCACGCATAATAGAACCGGTCCGCGCGGGCATAAGGGATGCCCAGATAGATGAAGGCCTCCTCGGCCTCCAGGCCGCAGAGCGACCCAAACTCCGTTTTCAGCAAATGCTTTTTCATGTCCGTCACCTAACCTGCACAAACACAAAAGCCGCCACGCCGTGAAGCGTGACGGCCTTGATTCCTGATCAATAACCAAACGCTGTGTCCGCTGATCCTCAGATCTTGTTGTCGGAACCAAGAACGTGGATGATCTTGTGAGCAACCATGTCCTTGACCGCCTGACGAGCGGGCTTTAAGTACTGACGAGGATCGAAATGATCCGGATGCTCGGCCAGATACTTGCGGATGTGTCCGGTCATGGCAAGGCGGATATCGGAGTCGATGTTGATCTTGCAGACCGCAAGCTCGGCAGCCTTGCGCAGCTGCTCCTCCGGGATACCTACGGCGTCAGGCATATTGCCGCCGTACTGGTTGACCATCTTGACGAACTCCTGCGGTACGGAAGAAGATCCGTGCAGAACGATCGGGAAGCCGGGCAGTCTCTTGATGCACTCCTCCAGGACGTCGAAGCGCAGCGGAGGCGGAACCAGGATGCCGTCCGCATTTCTCGTGCACTGCTCCGCAGTGAACTTGTAAGCGCCGTGAGAGGTGCCGATCGCGATCGCCAGAGAGTCGCAGCCGGTTCTGGAGACGAACTCCTCAACCTCTTCCGGACGGGTGTAGCTCTCGTGGCCGGCCTCGACCACAACCTCATCCTCGATACCTGCCAGGGTACCGAGTTCGGCCTCGACCACGACACCGTGCGCATGAGCATACTCAACGACCTTCTTCGTCAGTGCGATGTTGTCCTCGAAGGACTTCGAGGAAGCGTCGATCATAACAGATGTGAAGCCGCCGTCGATGCAGTCCTTGCAGAGTTCGAACGTATCGCCATGATCAAGATGAAGAGCAATCGGGATCTGGGGGTTCTCTTCCACCGCAGCTTCCACAAGCTTGACGAGATAGCGGTGGTTGGCATAGGCTCTCGCGCCTTTGGAAACCTGAAGGATGACGGGGCTGTTCAGCTCGCCGGCCGCCTCAGTGATTCCCTGGATGATCTCCATGTTGTTGACATTGAAAGCGCCGACCGCGTAGCCGCCGTCGTATGCCTTCTTGAACATTTCTTTGGTTGTTACTAAGGGCATCGTTATTCTCCTATCTATTTATTCCTATATCGCCGAAGCGCTATGAGTTCATATCTTTGTTATAAGTGTATCACAGTCTTGCTTCGGAATCAATCCAAACGGTCCGATTCTCTCCCTTAATTGGTCACCTGCTTCCCTTTTCACGGCCCGGCATTTATGGTAAGATCAACTTGCGGCAGATGAGTGCGCGCCCGGCCGGGCAGCGCCTAAGCCCCCGCAATCCACAGATCTTCAGGAGGACCAATGTATGAAGAAATGGATGAACCCCTTTGCCCTGACCGGTCTGATCTTCACCTGCAACGGGCTGATTTTTCTGATCCTTGCGATCATTTTCCTGGTGAAGAGCGGCCTCACTCCCGGCTCAGGCATGAACATCATCATCATCGTCTTCGGCGCGTTCGGGCTCTTCTTCCCCATCCTCGGCATCTTCCTGATAAGCATTCCGATGCACCGTCGGCGCCTCGCGCGGCAGGTCCGCGAGGAAGGATATTACATCATGGGAGAAGTCACCGGCATCCTGCCGGATGCAAGCATCCGGATCAACGGCCGGAATCCCTACGTCGTGCACTGCGCCTACCAGGACATCTACCAGGACCGCGCCTGGACCTTCCGCAGCGAGCCCCAGCTGGATCCCCCGGATCTTCGCCCCGGCGACCAGATCCGCATCTTCGTAAAACCGGATGACTACAGCATCTACGACATCGATCTCGAGAGCACGTCCTCCTCGGACGGCTACCGCCTGTCATGATCTTCCGCGGCTTCATCGCCCCTTCCGAACCCGGCCCCGGCCGGAACGGAAGGGGCATTTCTTTTTGGAAAATGATATCTGACGATACGATTTCCCTCTGCCAAATTGTGTTAAAACGGGTCGGAATTATCTGATATATAGTCAATATATTGGGCATAGTTAATTATTTAAGCATGTTAGCATGAAAGCAATCTTACAAGGAGGTTGCTTTCATGATCTCATATCGCCCCCTCTGGAACACCCTGAACATCCGCGATACATCCACCTACGACCTGATCTACAAACAAGGCATCTCCGCCAACACCATCTACCGGATGAAGCACGG
>JAFPYK010000134.1 GCA_017412265.1 Lachnospiraceae bacterium | reverse complement strand
GGCGAGGCCGCGGAGAAGCTGACGGAGCTGTTCGGCTTCAATATCCCGCAGCGCTGGAGCATCGCGCATCTGTACCAGGCGATGCTGAAGGGCGAGGAGCACCTGCCGAGGCTGGCGCATCTGACGACGCTTGCGGGATATATTCACTGGAGGCTGACGGGCGAGCATGTGATGGGCGTCGGCGAGGCCTCGGGCATGTTCCCGATCGATGAGAAGAGCGGGGATTATGATCAGGAGATGGCCGATGCATTTGACCGGAAGATCGCGGAGTGCGGCTACGCGTGGAAGCTGCGGGAGATCCTGCCGAAGGTTCTGCCGGCGGGCGCGGCGGCCGGGCGGCTGACCGAGGAGGGCGCGCGTTTCCTGGATCCGGCGGGTGAGTTCGCGGCGGGGATTCCGCTGGCACCTTGCGAGGGCGATGCGGGCACCGGCATGACGGCGACAAATTCGGTGCGGGTCCGCACGGGAAATGTGTCGGCGGGCACTTCGGATTTCGCGATGGTGGTCGTGGATCACAAGCTCGGCGTGCACCGGGAGATTGATATGGTGACGACGCCGGACGGGCTGCCGGTGGCGATGGTTCACTGCAACAACTGCACGTCGGATCTGAATGCGTGGGTGAACCTGTTCGGGGAGTTTGCCGCGATGATGGGACATCCTGCGGACAAGGGCGAGCTGTTCACGAAGCTTTTCGAGAAGGCCCTGGAGGGCGATCCGGACTGCGGCGGGCTGCTCAGCTACAATTATTATTCCGGGGAGGGCGTGACCGATCTGGATGAGGGGCGGCCGGTGTTCCTGCGCAGGCCGGATGCGGACTTCAGCCTGGCGAATTTCATGCGCACGCATCTGCTCTCGGCGCTTGCGACGCTCAAGATCGGCCTGGATATCCTGACCGGCGAGGAGAAGGTCGTGATCGACAAGCTGTACGGGCACGGCGGGTATTTCAAGACGCCCGGTGTCGGCCAGAGGATGCTCTCGGCGGCGGTTCGCTCGGAGGTCTCTGTGATGGAGACGGCCGGCGAGGGCGGACCTTACGGGATGGCCCTGCTGGCGGCTTACATGCTCTGGAAGGAGGAGGGCGAGAGCCTTCCGGACTATCTGGATGGGAAGGTGTTCATCGATGCCAGATGCGCGACGCTTCAGGCTTCGGAGGAGGATTGCGAGGGATTCGCGAGGTTCCTGGAATCCTATCGGAAGGCCTTCGGCGTGGAGTGTGAGGCAGTACGCAGTTTTTAAAATATTGAAAACATGGCCCGGACGGCCGCAGGATCCGATGCAGGATCTTGTGGCCGTTTCTTTATTTGGCGGGGAATCATCACAATATTTAGTATCTTTTACGTAATTGTTACAGAATTGTGAAATAAATCTTGCGTTATTCGTAATAATTTGCTATAATACACTCGTGCGATTTGTAATCTCGATGAGAAATTCTGCGAAAGGAGAGATATCTGCACCTGGATGTACAGATCAAAACGATGATGAAGAAGAGAATGAACCGGGCAGTGAGACTTGCCCTGGTATTGTGTGTGATCTGCCTGGCGGGGATTTTCACCGCGATTCTTGGCGGCGGCAAGGCGAATGCTGCGTCGAAGACCGGCAAGGTGACCGAGGGCCCGCTGAATGTGAGAAAGGGCTACGGCACGGATTATTCCGTGATGACGGACGGAAGCGGCCGTGTACAGCTGGCGAAGGGAACGAAGGTCAGTATCCTGGATTCCAAGAAGGTGAGCGGAACGACCTGGTATAAGGTGAGCTTCACCAGGAACGGGAAGGAGAAGACGGGTTATGTCTCCGGCAAATATGTGTCTGCGGGCGAGACGACGATCTCGGGCGCGACCGGGTCGGCGACGGTGACCGAGGGACCGCTCAATGTGCGTACCGGCTACGGCACTTCTTATGACGTGCTGACGGTGAACGGCAGCCGGGTCCAGCTCGCCGCGGGCGAGAAGGTGACTACGCTGGAGTCCAAGAGCGTGAGCGGAACGACCTGGTATAAGATTGAATTTACAAGAGACGGCAAGACCCTGACGGGTTATGTCTCCGGTGCTTATCTGAAGGTGACGGAGTCTTCGGACGACACTTCCGACGATTCGCCCAGCACGATCACCGGCGCGAACGCGACCGTGACGGAGGGACCGCTCAATGTGCGTACCGGCTACGGGACGTCTTATGATATCATGACGGTGAACGGCAGCCGTGTGCAGCTCGCGAAGGGTTCGCGGGTGAAGACGGTGGATTACAAGAAGGTGAGCGGGACGACCTGGTTTAAGATCCAGTTCACCAAGAACGGCGAGAAGCTGACCGGCTATGTCTCCGGCGCGTTCCTGGATCTGGACGAGGAGAAGATCGACAGCAAGAAGGCTGCGACCGGCGATTCGACCGAGCCTTCCGGCGAGAAGAAGGGCACCGCGATCAAGGTGACCGAGGATGAGTACGACCTGCTGAAGAGAATCGTCCATGCGGAGGCGGGCGACCAGTCCCTGAAGGGACGGATCATGGTGGCCAATGTGGTGCTTAACCGTGTGGCGAGCAGCCGCTTCCCGAACACGATCCGTGCGGTCATTTACCAGAGCGGACAGTTCAGCCCGGTGCGGAGCGGACGGATCAATACCGTGAAGCCCGACGCGACCACGATCAAGGCCGTGGACGAAGCGCTGACAGGCGCGGACTATTCCAACGGCGCACTGTTCTTCTGCATGAAGACCAGCTCCAGCGTCGCGAATTTTGAGAAGTATCATGAGCGCTGCGCAGAAGAAGGAGACCATGTCTTCTTCAAATAAATCGACGGATCGGAGGCCCGGAAGCCAATTTCGGGTCTCCTTTTGATATTGGGGCTTGAAATTTTCAGATGTCTGTAATACAATACTTGGCAGGGAAGCATAGCTCAGCTGGGATGAGCGTTCGCCTCACACGCGAGAGGTCGCAGGTTCGAGCCCTGTTGCTTCCAGGAAAGACTGTTGCAGGAGTTTTAGGATTCGTTGTAACAGTCTTTTTTCATATCAATGATGGGAAATGTTTTGTCCGGACGGTGCGCCGGATGTGGAGGATGAGAGATGGCAGAGTTTCAGTGCCTGATATTTGATATGGACGGGACGCTCCTGGATACGGAGAAGGTTTATCGTATGATGTGGCCGATTGCCTGCGCGAAGTACGGCTACGAGATGAGTGACGAGCAGGCGCTGGCGATGCGCTCGTTCGGGGCGCCTTACGGAAGGCAGAAATTAGAGGAGTTTTTTGGACAGGATTTCCCTTATACTGAGATCAGAACGTATCGCAGGAAGCTTGTGGCCGATTACCTTGCGGAGCATTCGACGGAGCTGAAGCCGGGATGCATCGAGATCCTGACTTATCTGAAGGAGAAGGGAATCGGCCGGGCGATCTGCACCTCTTCGAATATGGAGCGGACCGCGGGTTATCTGAAGAACCTGGGGCTTGAGGGAATGTTTGACCGGGTGATCTCGACGGAGATGGTCAAGCTCGGCAAGCCGGCGCCTGACGCGTACGAGTACGCGGTGGCGCAGATGGGGATTCCGAAGGAGGCCTGCCTGGCGGTGGAGGATTCCCCGAACGGGATCTTAAGCGCGCACGCGGCGGGGCTGCCGGTGGTGATGATCCCGGACCAGACAGAGCCGGATGAGGAACTGTCGAAGCTCTTATATGCAAGGCTGGATTGCCTGTTGGATCTGAAGAAGCTGGTCTGAGCCGCGGGCCCGGGCCGGAAGAGGGTGCAGTTCTTTGTGCTTGCATGGGGAGCTGCATTTTTCTATGGAGGAATAGAGTATGTCTCTGCAGTTTGTGGCGGGAAGCCCGGGTTCCGGGAAGTCCACGCTGGTGTTTGACCGGGTGATCCGGAAGTCGATGGAGGCGCCGGAGGAGAAGTTTCTGGTGATCGTGCCGGAGCAGTTTTCTCTGGAGACGCAGAAGACGCTGGTGACGCGTCATCCGCGCAGCGGGATCATGAATATCGACGTGTTGAGTTTCGCGAGGCTCGGCTATCGGGTCTTTGACGAGACGGGGGCGGCCCTTGCCCCGGCACTTGACGATCTGGGGAAGGTCCTGGTGCTGCGGCGGATTCTGGCCGCGCAGAAGGAGAACCTGACGGTGCTCGCGAGGGGAAGCCAGAAGATTGGATTTGCGGAGGAAGTGAAGTCGCTGATCTCGGAGTTCTCGCAGTACAACGTGAGTACGGAGGTGCTGGAGGGGCTTCTCGGGACGCTCTCGGGGCGGCCTCTGCTTCAGGGGAAGCTGCGGGACCTGGCGCTCATTTACCGGGAGTACCGCGAGTACCTGTCGGGCCGGTTTACGACCACGGAGTGGATGATGCAGGAGCTTGCTTCGAGGATCGGGTCTTCGAGGCTTGTGGCCGGCGCGACAGTGGTGTTTGACGGATTTACCGGATTCACGCCGCAGCAGCTGACCGTGATCCGGGAGATGCTTCCGGTCTGCCGGAGAGTGATCTGCACGGTAACGATTGACCCGCGTATCCCGCTGGGGGAGGAGTCGACGGAGTACGAACTCTTTCACATGAGCCAGACGATGGTGCGTTCGCTCCGGGATCTGGCGCGGCTTGCTCACACGCCGGAGGAGGATCCGGTGATTCTCGACGGAGAGCCGGTGCGCTTCCGGGAAAGCCGGGATCTCGCGGTGCTGGAGCACAATCTGTACCGGTACCCGTGGGAGACGCAGGAGGAGGCGCCTGTAAATGTGCGCATCACCTCCTGCCGGAATCCGGAGGAGGAAGCAGAGGCTGCCACGGAGCGGATCCTCGCGCTGGTGCGCGAGAACGGCTTGCGATTTGACGAGATCGGCGTGATCAGCGGGGACCTGGAGGGATACGCCAGGCTGCTCGCGCGTTCCTTTGACCGCGCGGGGGTGCCCTGCTTTATCGACCAGAGAGAGGCGATCGCGGGGAGCGCGCTGCCGGAATTCCTGCTGGGAGCGCTGGAGACATTGAACCGGGACTTCGCGTTAAAGGGCGTCTTCCGGATGCTTCGCAGCGGGCTGTTCGGGCTGAGCGCGGAGGAGACCGATCTTCTGGATAATTATGTGCGCGAGCACGGCGTGCGGGGCTTCTCGTCCTGGGCAAGGACGTGGGAGTACGGGCCGGACGCGGCGGCCTGCGAGCCGCTGAGAGAAGTGTTCTGTGAGGCCATCCGGCCGTTTAAGGAGCAGATGAGCGAGGCGAGAACCGCGAAGGAGCGGACGCTCGCGCTGTATCAGCTCCTGGAGGACCGCGGCGTCTACGGGAAAATGATGGAGATGGCCGGGCGCTGGGCCGGCGAGGCGGACGAGCCGCTCTGTGCCCGCTCCGGCGCGCAGATCTATGCGGCCGTCTTAAAGATCTTTGACCAGATCTCAGAGCTGATGGGCGAGGAGGAGATCTCGGCGGAGGATTATGCGAAGATTCTGGAGGAGGGCCTGGCCAGCCTTCAGGTCGGACTGATCCCGGGGTCGAACAACCGTGTTATGGTGGGCGATATGAAGCGCACGAGACTCGGGGAGATCAAGGCGCTTCTGGTGCTCGGAACCAATGACGGGGTGACGCCTGCGGTTTCGGTGCCGGGCGGAATCCTGACGGACCGCGAGAAGGAGGTCCTGGCGGGATGCGGCGTGGAGCTCTCGCCGACGATCCGCGAGGAGACTTGCCAGGATGTGTTCTATCTGTACCTGAACCTGACCAAGCCGATGCAGGTGCTGCACCTGTTCCTGTCGCAGACGGACAGCAGCGGGAAGGCGCTCAATCCTTCCGCAGTGATCGCGAAGATCCGGCTGATCTTCCCGGGACTTAAGACCGAGGAGGACGCCGCGCGGGCGAAGGAGGTATCCTACCGGCTGCG
>JAFPYK010000133.1 GCA_017412265.1 Lachnospiraceae bacterium | reverse complement strand
GTCCCGACACATCCGTAATGGTCTCTCCGGTCCGTGGATTCTTCATCAGCTCCTGAATGACATACTCTGCTCCGGGCTGCAGATCAATATAAGACACGGTATCGATGATCTTCGCATCCTCCCCGGCAGCTTCCACCGAAGCCCCGGTTTGCTTTCCGGCGGCCTGTGTGCGAATCTGCGGCACCGGCCGGTCCCTGGCGATCAGCAGGAATCCATCCTGAAGATCCTCGCACCTCCCATAGGCGAACACCGCCTCACAGTGATCATCTACAGCCTGCAGGTGTACCAGAAGCCTGGCCCCTTCATACGTCCCGCCTGCGTCAACAGGCGCAAGGGCGGCTTCCTCCAGCCGGAATCCTTCCGGCGCCTTCACTTCCTCGATCTGAACGGTCCCCAGCGGGATCCGGAATCGCCCCTCCTCATTCTTACCATAGACGGCTCCGTCCCCGGAAACCAGATGCTCTTCGTCGAGTACCGCTTCATACAGACCCCCTCTCTTCGCTGTCCGAATCACCCAGGCCGCATCCGCATCTTCCGGCAGCTTCTCCTCTTCGTAGATACCGGCATAGTACCGGACAGCAAATTCCGCGCCGGACAGATCTGCCTCTTCTGCCCCGTAGGCGCTGAGTTTCCGGATGCAGAGCCCTGCCGGGTCATAGATCGGCGTATCGGAAAAGACCGCTGTAAATGTCTCCCCGTCCTCGGAGGGAAGCGAGGCATCGACCGTCACAGGCTCAGATGCGCAGAGATAGCCCGCCGGAGCCTCGGTCTCCCACAGCTGGTAACGGCCCGGGGCAAGGGCCCCGATCACCAGATGGCCTTTCGCATCGGTCCGGAAGGTCTCCGCCTCCTCCTTCGGTCCCCAGCCGCTTCCGTCATAGAACGTTCCGTCATCCTTCCCCAGCACAAAGCCGGCCCCCTCCGGAGAGTACCCGGGGTGATTCTGCGTGATTGTCTCATCGGCGGATCTTTTCTCCAGGGCAATTCGGATCCTGTAGGGCATCTCCGAGGAAACGACCTGAACCCAGTAATGCACTTTATGTTCCTCATCCACATACAGCGGATGAATCTCCGGATCGATCCGGTAGCCCTCCGGTGCTTTCGTCTCTTTGACATAGTAAGTCCCGAGCTCCAGCCGGATCGGCTGCGACCAGCCGCTCTCACAGATCACAAATACATTTGCCTCATTGCCTCCGCTGACCGGCAGAATCCTGGTCGCCTCCGGGTCCGTATAGATCGTATATTCTGCCCCGTCGATCGGATATTTCTCCAGATAAGCCGGATCCACCTGAACCAGCTTCTGCACATAGGCCGGAGGTGTCTCTGTAACGGGCTCCTTCGATTCCACCTCCACCCACCAGTCGGTCTTATGGTCCTCATCGGCATAGAGGATATGAATCTCTGTGTCCAGATCATAGCCCTCCGGCGCAAATGTCTCCCGGATATAATACACTCCTTCCGGCAGATTGATCCGCTGTGACCAGCCGCTCTCCCGGATCACGAAGACATTCTCCGTCACGGAATCGGTCAGTGCCAGCTTCTTCGTGGCGTTCTCGTCGGTGTAGATTGTATATTCCGCCCCCGCGATGTGAAACTGCTTCTGGTACTCGCTGCTCACATCCACCGTTTTCTTCACATAAGCCGCATACATCGCGGGTTCTTCCCGGGTCTGCGACTGCCATGCGACCACCGGCTGGTGCATTTTCTCCTCCGGGTACGTGAAAACCAGCTTCATGATGACGTCCTCCGGCAGATCCGAATATTCGGAATTCCCCTCAATGGTTCTCCAGACTGCCTCGCCCATATCGTAGTAATCGCTGTAAGAAGCGCTGTCGGAATAACGCAGGGCTGCTGTCGCACTGCCGCCGGTCTTGCGGATTCCGTTCAGATATGAACCGGCAAGCGCGGCCAGGATGTAATAATACCGGTCCAGGTTCTTGCCGCTCCCGGGCGCGGGGAAATGTCTCTTGACCAGCCCGTTGCTGCCGTTCCAGACACTGTCGCTCCGGTACATGCTTCGGTAAATCTCTGCGGCAGTTGTCTTGTTCTCATACATGAAATAAAACAGCCTGGCATAATCGTATTCCCAGGAACCGGCATCTTCCGAGGTGAGTTCGGACGCCTCCAGCACCTGGAGGCTCCCGCTTCTCTGCGCCTGCAGTGCATGGTGCAGGCAGCTGCCGGAATATGTGCTTCCGTCGTAACGGATGTCAAATGCTCCGACCGCCAGCTTTCCTTCGTTCAGCTCGGTATAATTGGCGATCTGAGCCGTCCCGCCGCTGCTTCGCGACGCGGCGGCCGCAGTCTTCCCGGAGTCCCGATATGTCCGGTACATGGCCTCCCGGTAGGCCAGGAAATCCTTCATTGAGAAGATCACCTCTCCCTGATCTGCCTCAAGCAGAAGGAACAGCCGGTCCACCTCAGAAGCAGGCACGTCCTTCAGGATCTCATAGATCTCATCTGCGCTCTTGCCCTGCACGCGGCGGATCAGGGGCAGGTCCTCCTCGGTGGTCTCGTCTTCGGTTTCCTCCGGGACCGTCTCGGTCTCTTCGGCCATCTCCTCCCGCAGCGCTTCTGTCGTTTCTTCCGTGGCCTCCTCGCGCAGAGCCTCTGTCGTTTCATCCTCGGTCTCCTCACGGACACCTCCGGTTTCCTCTTCGGTCTCCTCCACGGCAGTCTCAGTCTCCTCTTCGGCCTCCCCGGCGGCACTCTCAGTCTCCTCAGGCGTCTCCTCCCGCAGCACTTCCGCCGCTTCCTCCGAGGTCTCCTCACCGGCAGCCGCAGACTCTTCTGCAGCCTCTT
>JAFPYK010000132.1 GCA_017412265.1 Lachnospiraceae bacterium | reverse complement strand
AGTAATTATAACAAATTTCTCAGAGAGATACAATAAGAATCACCGCATTTCAGGCAGGAAAAGCTTCCTTTCGGGGAAATGCGGTGACTCTTTTCAGTTTTTCTTCATCTGTACTTGTAGATTACTTCAGAAAGCCGTTGATGATCTGCTCCTCGGCCTCCTGCTCGGTCAGGCCCTGCGTCATCAGCTTGATGATCTGGTCGCCCGCGATCTTGCCGATGGCCGCCTCATGCACCAGCGCCGCGTCCACGTTGTTCGCCTCCAGGCCCGGAACCGCCAGGATCCGGCCCTGATCCATGATGATCGAATCGCACTCGGTATGGCCGTTGCAGGCCGCATTGCCGAGCAGCTTCGCGTCAAACTTCTGATACGAATGATCTCTCGCAACCGAACGGGAGACCACGTCCGCGCTGGAGCCTTCTCCGTTCAAATTCACCACATAGGTGCTGATCGCGGTCTGCTCTCCGTGCGTCATCAGGCGCTCGCGCACCACCAGCTTCGCGCCCGCGGCAAGCTCCGCGGTCGTCGTGCGCACGGTGTCATCCACGCCCTTGATCTGGACCATCTCCATCTCCGCGTAGCTGTCCTCTTCCATGTAGACTTCCGTGCCCGGGTTCAGGATGCGCTTGCCGGTGCCCGTGCCGGACCCGTAGTGCTTCTCGGCGTATTTGATCCGCGCGCCCTTGCAGATATAAAACCGGTCGATGCCGTCATGCTCCGAATCCTTCGGCCCGCAGTTGTCGATGCCGCAGCCCGCGACGATGATCACGTCCGCGCCCTCGCCGATAAAGAAATCATTATACACCACTTCCGTCAGGCCGCTCTTCGTCATCACGACCGGGATGTGGACACTCTCCTTCTTGGTGCCGGGCTTGATACGGATCTCCAGCCCGCTTCCGCCCTCCTTGGGCGTAATCTCGATGTTGGCCGTCGACTGCCGTCCGGCCGCCTCGCCGTTGGAACGGATGTTGTAGGCGCCCTCCGGCACCTTGTGCAGGTCCGCGACCTCCATCAGAAGGCGCTTCTGAATCTCATCCAGCTGGATCATCTCACAGCACCTCCTTCTCTTCGGTCTTGCCCAGGCGCGGCACACCGTCCGCCTGCCCGAACACACTGCATGTCGCCACCGCGGACGTCGTTCCGATCAGCGAAGGAAGGATCTCGTCCTTCGTCCCCTGTGCGCTCACGCTTCCGTCCTTGATCACCACAATCTCATCCGCGATATTCAGGATCCTCTCCTGATGGGAGATGATCAGGATCGAGCTGCCCTGAATCTTCGCCCGCATGCCCTCGAACACCTCAATCAGGTTCTGGAAGCTCCACAGGTCGATGCCTGCCTCGGGCTCATCAAAAACCGCTAGCGTCGGCGCCTTCGCAAGCACCGTCGCGATCTCGATTCTCTTCAGCTCACCGCCGGAGAGGCTCGCGTTCACCTCGCGGTCGATATAGTCACGGGCGCAGAGCCCCACCGCAGACAGGTATTTGCACGCATGCGCCGCGGAGATCGGCTTGCCCGTCGCCAGGCGGATCAGGTCCAGCACCTGGATCCCCTTGAAGCGGACCGGCTGCTGAAATGCAAATCCGATCCCCATCTTCGCGCGGTCCGTAATCGAGACCTCCGTGATATCCGTTCCGTTAAAGAAAATCCGGCCGGACGCAGGTCTCTCGATACCCGCGATCAGCCGCGCCAGCGTCGACTTGCCGCCCCCGTTCGGGCCGGTAACCACCACCAGCTTGTCATCCGGGATCGTCAGACTCACGTCCCGGATAATCTCCTTGCGCTCTCCCTCGTCGTCCACGCCGAAGGAAATATTCTTCAGTTCCAGCATCTCATCATCCTCCGATACCAGCACTCCCCGCACCCGGGGTCTATCTACTGTCATGGCATAAAGCCAATAATCCTGATACAATCGCGATTCGCGCGACATTATGAGTATACCTGTAATCCCTCTCCCTGTCAATGAGACGCGCCGCGGCGAGGCCCCGAAAAGCTAAAACGGGCAGCGCTCTTATGCGCCGCCCGCCGGTTCATTTCCGGTATTTATCTCAGATCCTTGTGCGGCACCACGTCCATATCGTCATAGACCTGGTTCTCGCCGCCCATCGCCCACAGGAGCGTAAAATTCGACGTCCCGCAGCCGCAGTGCACCGACCACGGCGGAGAAATCACCGCATCGAAGGCGTGCATCATCAGATGCCTCGTCTCCTGCGGCTGCCCCATGAAATGCACCACCATATCCTCCTCGGAGAAACCGAAGTAAGTGTAGACCTCCATCCGGCGCTCATGCGTGTGGCAGGGCATCGACATCCAGACATTGCCCGGCGCGAGCCGGGTCAGGCCCATCTGCAGCTGGCAGGTCTCCAGAATATCCGGGTGGATAAACTTGCTTACCTCCCGCACATTGGCCGCTTCCGCGGTACCCGGGTTGGTCTTCACCGCATTGGCAAATGTGAGCAGCGTCGTCTTGCACGCTTTGTGCGCCGGGTACGACGCCAGATAAAACCGCGCGGGATTCTCCGGATCCCGGCTGGCAAATACCACGTCCTTCACACCCTTTGACAGGTAGAGGCAATCCTCAAAGCCCAGCTCATAGACCACTCCGTCGGCTGTGATCGTTCCCGCGCCTCCCAGGTTGAAGACGCCGGCCTCCCGGCGCTCCAGGAAATACCCGGTTCCCAGGCTCTTCTTCACGTCCCAGCCCTGATCCACAGGCACCTCTTCCTTCACCGGAAGAATCCCCAGGATCATCAGCCGGTCCACATGAGAATACGTCACTGTCACCTCATCCGGGCGGTACAGATCCGTGATCATGAATTCCTTTCGCAGCTCCTCGGTCGTGTAGCGCTTCACGTCCTGCGGGTTCACACTGTATCGAATATCCATAGCACTCTCCTTATCCGGCAGCTCGCGTCCCGCGCTCTCACAGGGACGCAAGGCCCATGGCTCTCAGCTGCGCGGTGATCGGATTCCTTCCGGCGAGCCGGTCCGCGCCCGCGGCCATCAGTGCAAGTCCGTCCTCGACGCAGGTGATCCCGCCCGAGGCCTTCACTTTCAGCCGCCCCGCGGCAGCCTTCTTCAGCAGCGCGATATCGTGCGCGGTTCCCTTGCCCTCGGCAAATCCGGTGCAGGTCTTCACGAAATCCGCCCCGGCTTCCGCCAGGCACTCGACCGCCGCCAGCTTATCGTCATCCGTCAGGAACCCGGTCTCGATGATGCCTTTCACGGTGATCCCCGCCGCGTGGGCGATCTCTGCCACCGCACGCACGTCCTCGGTCACATACTTGTAATCCTTCGCCAGAAGCCGGCCCACATGAATCACCATGTCGAATTCCTTCGCACCGTCGCGCAGCCCCTGCTCCGCGATCTTCGTCTTCACAAATGTGGTCTCGCTGCCCGACGGGAAGCCGACCACACACTGCGGCGCGATCCCGGTGCCTTCCAACTCCTCCGCTACCATCTTGATATAACTCGGGAACACCGGCACAGCAGCGTACTGAAACGCCTTCGCGTCCTCACATGCCCTGCGTACCATATCCGGCGTTGCGTTAAACACCAGCGCCGCGGAATAGTCCAGATTCCTGCAGACCTTGCGGATCTCTTCCATGCTCACATACGTCGTCATCATCTAACCCTCCGTCTTTTCTCAGGCCTCCCGGCCTTCTGCCTCTCAGTATAATGCTTTCCCTTCCGGCGATTCTGTAAGGATTCTTCGGTTTTATCACCATGTATAGCCGAAATGTCTCGACACCTTCTCATAATACGGGACCGGCACCCCGTACTTATGCCCCAGGCGCACCACCTCGAAGACCAGCCCGTCGATCTCGCTCTTGCCGCCCTTCTTCACGTCCTTCACCATCGAAGCGGTGGACGTCGGATTGAGCACCCGCAGGTGGTCGGTCTTCTCCTGCACCATATCACGTCCCGGATAGGTAAATCCCTGCGCCGCGGCCACCGCCACGACCTCCTTCAGCAGCTCCACGAAGAAATCCTTCGCAGGCCCTTCCTTCTGAAACTCCGCCGAGACCACGTCCAGATAAGCCCCCGCCGCGGCATAAGGCGAGAGGAAGATGAACTTCTCATACGCCGCGGGGACGATCTCCTCCGCCACCTCGGTGTCGATGCGGGCCGCCTCCATATCCGCCCGGACAGCTTCCATCTTCGCCCGGTCCGCGAGCCCGTCCCGGCTCCCGTAGACCACCTTCATGGACTTCGTCAGCTGCGAGACCTCGCCCGGCGCCGTGATGCACGAGGCGATGTAGATGCAGCCGCTCAGCACCGTCCGCTCCGGCAGCAGCCCCTGCAGCTTCTCTCCGGTGTTGACCACATTTAAGATCGGGATAATCAGGCTCTCCTTCGTCGTCGCCTCCCCGATAAAAGGAGCCGTCTCATCGATCGAATATCCCTTCACGCACACGAAGAGCGCATCCGCCTTCTCACCCGAAGCCAGATACTCTTCACTCGTCATCATCTTGAGCTTCTCGCAGGTCAGGCACAGATCTCCCCAGCGCGTTCCCTTCACGCGGAAGCCCTGCTCCCGCATCGCTGCCAGATGCGCGCCCCTGGCAATCAGAGTCGTGTCCCATCCCGCAGCAGCCAGATAGGCCGCGATACAGCCGCCGGTCCCGCCGGCGCCAAGAACTACATACTTCATACGCTCATTATTCTCCGTCAAGTCAGGACCACCGGCTTAGCCGGTGGCCTGCACTGCCCCTATAAGGGGCTTTTACCTGCTTGCGCCCGGAAGGCGCACTGACAGTCTGCCAACTGCACCACATTCTCAGCAGGCCCCCTCGGGGCCTTTTTCAGTGCTT
>JAFPYK010000131.1 GCA_017412265.1 Lachnospiraceae bacterium | reverse complement strand
GGTCTACGGTACCGATCTCTACGGCAGGAAGATGCTGCCGGAGCTTCTGCGGGGGCTCTGCCGGATCGACGGACTGCACTGGATCCGCATCCTGTATGCGTATCCGGAGGAGGTGACCGACGAGCTTATCGAGGTGATGGCGGAAGAGGATAAGATCTGCCATTATATCGACCTGCCGATTCAGCATGCTTCGGATTCGATCCTGCGGCGGATGGCCCGCAGGACCAACCAGGAGGAGCTGCGGGAGATCGTCGGGAAGCTTCGCGAGGCGATGCCGGATATCGCGATCCGCACGACGCTGATTACTGGATTCCCGGGCGAGACGCAAGAGGATTTCGAGGAGCTCTACCGGTTCGTCAATGAGATGGAGTTCGACCGGCTGGGAGTCTTCCCTTATTCTGCGGAAGAGAATACGCCTGCAGCGACGATGCCGGACCAGATTCCGGAGGAAGTGAAAACCGCGCGCCGCGACGAGATCATGGAGCTCCAGCAGGAGATCGCATTTGAAGCCGCGGAGGCGATGATCGGACGGGAGCTGGAGGTCCTGATCGAAGGAAAGCTCCCGGAGGAAGACGTGTACCTGGGCCGCAGCTATAAGGATGCGCCCGGCGTGGACGGTTATGTATTCGTGGAATGTGACCACGAGCTGCTCTCCGGCCAGTATGTGAGAGCAAAAATCTATGAAGCGAAAGACTACGATCTCATGGCCGTGATCGCAGAAGAGGAGGATGAAAATGAATCTGCCGAATAAAATAACCTGTGTGAGAGTGATCTTAATCCCGTTTTTCCTGCTGTTTCTGCTGGTGGGATCGATCCCGGCGAACCGGATTATCGCCCTCGCGATCTTCGTTGTGGCGTGCCTGACGGACGCTCTGGACGGGCATATTGCCAGAAGCAGGAACCTGGTGACGGATTTCGGCAAGTTCATGGATCCGCTGGCAGATAAGCTGCTGGTGTGCTCGGCGCTGATCTGCTTCTCCTATGAGCATACGCTGCCGGTGATCGTGACCATCGCGATCATCGCGAGAGAATTTATCATCAGCGGCTTCCGGCAGGTGGCCGCGGATAAGGGCATCGTGATCGCGGCGAGCTACTGGGGGAAGTTTAAGACGACGTCCCAGATGATTCTGTGCATCCTGCTGATTCTTCATCTGGACCTGGGCTGGTGGCACATCCTGGAGCAGGTATTTGCCTGGATCGCGCTTGCCCTGACCATCATCTCGCTTGCGGATTATCTCTACAAGAACCGGGATGTCATTCTGAAAGGAACCATGTAAATGCTGAATGTGGAGCTTCTGACCATCGGTACCGAAATCCTGATGGGAAATATTGTCAATACCAATGCTGCGTACCTGTCGGAGCAGTGCGTGGGCATCGGCCTGTCGGTGCTCTATGAGACGACGGTGGGCGATAACGAGGGCAGGATGCTGGACGCGATCCGCCGGGCGATCTCGCGCGCGGACGTGGTGATTATGACCGGAGGCCTGGGACCGACGCCGGACGACCTGACGAAGGAGATGACGGCGAAGGCGATCGGCCGGGAGCTGGTGGAGGATCCGCATACGAGAGAGCGGATCGCCGCGCATTTTGAGAAGAGCGGGCGCCGAAATATCACGTCCAACAACTGGAAGCAGGCGACGGTCATCGAGGGCTGCCGTGTGCTGGACAATGATAACGGGACGGCTCCGGGACTGATCGCGGAGGCGGACAATGGGACGAAGCTGATCCTGCTTCCCGGACCGCCGGACGAGCTGAAGCCGCTCTTTCGCGAGCAGGTGCGGCCGTATCTGGAGAGCCTGCAGGAGGATCATTTCTACTCCCGCATGGTGAAGATCTGCGGGGTAGGTGAGAGCGCGGTCGCGGACCGCCTGAAGGATCTGATTGAAGCGCAGGAGAATCCTACCATTGCCACCTACGCGAAGATCGGCCAGGTGCATGTGCGCGTGACGGCCAAGGCGCGGACAGAGGAAGAAGGAGAAGCGCTGCTGGCTCCGGTGATGAAGGAGATGCATGCGCGCTTCGGGGAGGACATCTTCACGGAGGATGAAGAGGTCAGCCTGGAGGAGACCGTGGTGCGTCTGCTGAAGGAGAGAGGCTATACGATCTCATTTGCCGAATCGTGCACCGGAGGGATGGTGAGCGCCCGTCTGGTGGGCGTCCCCGGAGCTTCGGAGGTGTACCGCGCAGGCCTTGTCACGTATTCAAATGATGCGAAGCACAAGCTTATCAGGGTGCGGCAGGAGACACTGGACATGTTCGGCGCTGTGAGTGCGCAGACTGCGGAGCAGATGGTCCTCGGGGTCTGTGAGGCCGTCGGAGCTGACGCCGGAGTGGCTGTGACGGGGATTGCCGGACCGGACGGAGGAACGCCGGAGAAGCCGGTCGGACTCGTATACATCGCCGCGGCGGTGCATGGGAGAGTCTGCGTCAAGGAGAACCATTTCACAGGAAACCGCCAGAAGGTCCGGGAGAGAAGCGTGAATGCGGCTCTCGACCTCGTGCGCCGGATGCTTCTGGAATCTGGGGACGGTGAACGAAGATGAGCCGGACGCTGGTCATCGGCGGAGGGGCCGCGGGCATGATGGCTGCGATCTCTGCGGCGTCCTGCGGAGACGAGGTCATCCTTCTTGAGAAAAATGAAAAGCTCGGCAAGAAGATCTATATCACCGGCAAGGGCAGATGCAATTGCACCAATCACTGCGAGACAGAGGATTTCTTCTCGCATGTGGTGAGCAATCCGAGGTTTCTGTATTCTTCGGTCTACGGTTTCGGGCCGGAGGACCTGATCCGGCTTCTGGAGAAGTACGGCTGTCCGGTGAAGACCGAGCGGGGCCTGCGTGTGTTCCCGGTCTCGGACCATGCGAGCGATGTGACCAAGGCACTTGAGAAGGCGCTTCGCGCTAATCATGTGCAGATCCGGCTGCGTGCCGAGGCGGAGGAGATCCTGATCTCGGACCGCGCGGCCTGCGGGGTGCGGCTTGCGGACGGCGAGAGGATCCCGGCGGATAAGGTGATCGTCGCCACCGGAGGTCTGTCGTATCCGACGACCGGCTCGACCGGGGACGGTTACCGGTTCGCTGCGGCGGCAGGACATCGCGTCACGAAGACCGCGCCGGCACTGGTTTCGTTCCGGACCGCCGAGGGATGGGTGCCTGAGCTAGCGGGGCTGTCGCTTCGGAATGTCAGGCTGACGATCTCGGCCGGGGGCAAGAAGCTCTGGGACGAGCAGGGAGAGATGCTCTTCACCCACCAGGGGATCAGCGGGCCGCTGGTGCTTTCGGCAAGCAGCCGATATGTGAAGGGCGGCTACGGTGAAGGTCGGGCGGTCATCAACCTGAAGCCCGCGCTGACGCCGGAGGAGCTCGACGCGAGAGTGCTCCGGGATCTCACGGAGGCCGGCAAGAAGCAGTTTAAGAATTCGCTTGACCATCTGCTTCCGAAGAAGCTGATTCCGGTGGTGATCGCTCTGTCGGGGATCGATCCGGAGAAGCGGGCCCTGGATGTGACGAAGAAGGAGAGAGGCAGGCTCTGTGAGGTGCTTCGCGGACTGCCGCTTACGATTACCGGCACCAGGGATTACAACGAGGCCGTGATCACGCAGGGCGGCGTGGACGTCCGCGAGGTGCGGCCCGACACGATGGAATCAAAGCTGGTGCAGGGACTGCATTTCGCAGGAGAGGTCCTGGACGTGGACGCGGTAACCGGCGGATTCAACCTGCAGATCGCATGGTCGACCGGATGGGCGGCCGGAAGAAGAGAGTAAGATTCGTGAAAATGTTTACGCCGCTTGCGGAAGCGGCGATTGCCGGACGGGCGCATGGCCGGTCCGGGGCAGTCTGTGCGGGAGCGTCACAGATAAGCCGTGACTGAGGGAGGAGAGCTGCATCTGCAGAGCCTTAAGATCACGCTCCGGAATGGAGAAACGATGGCATACAGTATTGCGATTGACGGGCCTGCGGGCGCCGGAAAAAGTACGATTGCGAAGGCAGCTGCGAAGCGGCTGGGATTTATCTATGTGGACACCGGTGCGATGTACCGCGCCATGGGCCTTTATATGCTGCGCGAGGGGATTGACGGAGACGATGAGGAGACGCAGAGTGCGCGCTGCGCAGAGGCTCAGATCACGATCTGCTACGAGGACGGTGTGCAGCAGGTATATCTGAACGGAGAGAATGTCAATGCGCTGATCCGGACCGAGGAGGTCGGCAAGATGGCTTCCGCGGTCGCCAGGAACAAGGACGTCCGTCTGCAGCTGGTCTATCTGCAGAGAGCGCTGGCGGAGCGCGAAAATGTGATCATGGACGGACGCGATATCGGCACCTATGTACTGCCGGATGCGACCTGCAAGATCTATCTGACGGCCTCCGTGGAGGAGCGCGGCAGAAGGCGCTTCCTGGAGCTTCGGGCCAAGGGAATCGACTGCGATCTGGAGGAGATCAAGGCGGATATCGAGGCGAGAGATCAGCAGGACATGAACCGGGACTTCGCGCCTCTGCGCCAGGCCGAGGATGCCGTCCTTCTGGATTCTTCGGATCTCGGGCCGGAGGAAGTGGTCGAAGAGGTGCTTCGGATCTTTGAGGAGAGCTGCGAATGAAGATAACGGTTGCCAAAACCGCTGGATTCTGCTTCGGAGTGCGCCGCGCGGTCGAGATGACTTACGGGGAGGCGAACCCCGACAAGGCGGTTTTCACACTGGGCCCGATCATCCACAATGAGACGGTCGTGGAGGATCTGGAGAAGCGCGGCGTGCACGCTGCGGCCTCCTTTGACGAGATCCCGGACGGGCCGGACACCACGGTCGTGATCCGCAGCCACGGGGTCGGCAGAGACGCCTATGAGGCCCTCGAGAGAAAGGGCGTCCGCATCGTGGACGCGACCTGTCCGTTCGTGAGCCGGATACACGAAACCGTGCGCAAGGCGAGCGATGAAGGCAAGGGGATCATCATCATCGGAAGCCGCAACCATCCGGAGGTCCAGGGGATCCTCGGATGGTGCAGAAACGGGGCGGATGTCATCGAAAACGAAGACGAAGCAAGAGCCTGGAATGGCGAAACGGGGCGGAAATATCAGATTGTTTCTCAAACGACATTTCACCAAAAGAAATTTCAGGTTTTGCTTGAAATCCTCAGAGAAAAGAAGTATGATGTATCTGCTATAAATTCGATTTGCAACGCCACGACAGAGCGACAGCGCGAGGCGGAGGAGCTCGCGCAGTGTTCAGACGCTATGGTTGTAATCGGTGGAAAAAGCAGTTCCAACACGCAGAAGCTTTACGAGATCTGTAAGGCCAACTGCAGGAATGCATTCTATATACAGACACTTGTTGACCTGGATTTCAGTCGGTTTGAATCGTATTGTAGCGTGGGGATCACCGCTGGTGCGTCGACCCCGGATCATATTATTAAGGAGGTACATGATAGCATGTCCGAGATGAATGTCAATCAGATGATGGAGGAGGCCTTAGCCGAATACAAGCCGATCCATACCGGTGAGGTAGTTGATGGGGTGGTCTTCGAAGTAAAGCCTGATGAGATCCATGTCTCCCTTGGCACGAAGGAAGAAGGCATCATCACCCGCGCGGAATATACGACCGACTCTAATCTGGATCTGACCACAGTTGTCAAGCCTGAAGACGTAATCAAGGCGAAGGTTCTTCAGGTCAATGACGGTGAGGGAAGAGTACGTCTTTCCTACAGAAGACTTGCTGCCGAGAGAGGCAACAAGATCCTTGAAGAAGCATTTGAGAACAAGCAGACCCTGTGCTATAAGGTTACCGATGTGTTAACCGGCGGCTTAAGCGTGAACGTAGAAGGCGCGAGAGTCTTTATCCCTGCGAGCCTGGTTTCCGATTCTTATGAGAAGAACCTGGCGAAGTACAAGGATCAGGAGATCGAGTTTGTCGTCACCGAGTTCAACCCGAAGAGAAGAAGAGTCATCGGCGACCGCAAGCAGCTTCTGGTTGCGAAGAAGAAAGAGCTGCAGGATGCGCTCTTTGAGAAGATCCAGCCCGGTATGACCGTGACCGGTACCGTGAAGAACGTGACCGATTTCGGCGCATTTATCGATCTGGGCGGCGCTGACGGCCTGCTTCACATCTCTGAGATGAGCTGGGGCCGCGTGGAGAACCCGAAGAAGGTCTTCAAGGTCGGCGAGACCGTCGAAGTCCTGATCAAGGATATCCAGGGTGAGAAGATCGCTCTGTCCATGAAGTTCCCGGAGAAGAACCCCTGGCTGAACGCGGAAGAGAAGTACGCGGTAGGCAATGTGGTTGAGGGCCGTGTTGCTCGTATGACCGACTTCGGTGCTTTCATCGAGCTGGAGACCGGCGTGGACGCTTTGCTTCATGTCTCTCAGATTTCCAGAGAGCATGTTGACAAGCCTGCCGATGTCCTGAAGGTGAACGAAGTGATCGCTGCGAAGGTTGTGGACTTCAACGCCGAGAGCAAGAAGATCAGCCTGAGCATGAAGGCTCTGGAAGCGCCTGCGAAGGCTGCCGACGAGGAGCTTGCATATTCTGACGATAATCAGGCAGAATAAGAATGAATGTTAAGACAGGGCTGTCACGTTGTGGCAGCCCTGTTTTTTTGTGTTGATTTCTAGGAAACGATCGATTATGATAACTTTAGACATTGGGAAAGAAGGTTTTCTGTTATGAGCAATATGGTGAGGGTTGCACTGGATGCCATGGGCGGCGACAATGCCCCCGGCGCGGTGATTCAGGGAGCGCTGGATGCTCTTTCCGAGAGGAAGGACGTTTCGGTCATCCTGGTCGGCCGCGAAGAGGTGATCCGTGCGCAGCTGGAAGGCAAGACGTATGACACCGAACGGCTTTCGATCGTGCATGCTCCGGAGGAGATTACGAACAACGAGGCACCGGTGAAGGCGATCCGGACGAAGAAGAATTCTTCGATCGTGGTCGGGCTGAATCTCGTCAAGAAGGGCGAGGCCGATGCATTTGTCTCCGCGGGCTGTACCGGTGCGGTGCTGGTCGGCGGTCAGCTGATCGTCGGACGCATCCGCGGTGTGGACCGTCCGCCGCTTGCTCCGCTGATTCCTACGGGTGAGGGCGTGTCCCTCCTGATCGACTGCGGCGCGAATGTAGACGCGAGACCCGATCATCTGGTGCAGTTTGCCAGGATGGGTTCGATCTACATGGAGAGTGTTGTGGGCGTGAAGAATCCCCGAGTGGCCATCGTCAACATCGGTGCGGAGGCCGAGAAGGGCAACGCGCTGGTGAAGGAGACCTATCCACTTCTGGAAGCGTGTGAAGACATCAACTTTGTCGGCAACATCGAAGCCAGAGACATCCCGAAGGGCGGAGCGGACGTGATCGTCTGCGAGGCCTTCGTCGGAAATGTGATTTTGAAATTGTATGAAGGACTGGGCAGTGTGCTGATCAAGAAGATCAAGGGCGGCATGATGTCGTCGCTTCGCAGCAAGATCGGCGCGCTGATGGTCAAACCGGCGCTCAAGAAGACGCTGGCTCAGTTTGATGCCAGCGAGTACGGCGGCGCCCCGATGCTCGGCCTGAAGGGCCTGGTCGTGAAGACTCACGGCAGCTCGGATGCCAAGGAAGTCAAAAATACCATTCTGCAGTGTATCACGTTCCAGGAAGAGGAGATCCCGGCGAAGATCGCCGCGCACCTGAATCCTGACAGAGTGGATGATGTAAAGGAGAAGGAAAATGGAATTTGAGAAAGTAAGAGACATTATCGCGGATGTACTGAATCTGAAGCCTGAGGAGATCACCAGAGAGACCACATTTGTGAATGATCTCGGTGCGGATTCTCTGGACGTCTTCCAGATTGTTATGGAGATCGAGGATACGTTTGATATCGAGATCCCGAACGAGGAAGCTGAGACGATCGTCACGGTCGGTGATGTGGTTGACAAGATCAAAGGGCTGACGGAATGAATGAATCAGAGGCGTTCGGCTTGCCGGACGCCTCTTGTATGAACACTCTGCGGGTGCGGGTTCCGGGTGAAATGCGCCCGTGACAGGCATTGCTGCCTGCGCACCGCAGGTTGTGTTCGGTGTTTCATTGGTATTGCAGTGTGAACATAGAGAATTATATGATCAGAGGCGAATATCGCCGGCTGATTTGTTCGTGTTTTGCGCTGCGCGGTGGTGATGAGAATGAGAGAAGCAGAACAGAGACTGAGCAGGCGGATCGGGTATTCGTTTCAGAATGAGACGCTTCTTGCCCATGCGATGACCCACAGCACCTTCTCAAACGAACAGGGGAAGGACAAGGGGGCCAGCAACGAGCGGCTGGAATTTCTCGGAGACGCGGTGCTGGAGGTCTGCTCGAGTGATTTCCTGTATCACGCCTACCCTCAGATGGAGGAAGGAGAGCTTTCGAAGCTTCGGGCGAGCATCGTCTGTGAGCCGACGCTGGCGATTGTGGCCAGACAGCTCAACATCGGAGAGGTGATCCGGCTGGGGCACGGCGAGGAGAAGACCGGCGGAAGGAACCGGGATTCGATTCTGTCGGACGCGGTAGAAGCCTTGATCGGCGCGATCTATCTGGATGGTGGCTTTGCTAATGCAAAAGAGTTCGTTGATCGTTTTGTCATGAACGATATTGAGCATAAGAAACTCTTTTATGATAGCAAGACGATCCTGCAGGAGATTGTGCAGGGATATCATGAGAAGGACCCCGGCAACGATGCGGTGCTGCGGTATGTTCCGGTGGGCGAGAGCGGCCCGGATCACGCGAAGGTGTTCACGGTGAAGGTGATGATCGGAGACCGTGAATATGCCAGCGGGTCCGGAAGCTCGAAGAAGCACGCGGAGCAGAAGGCGGCTTATGAAACGATTCTGATGCTGCAGGCATGCGGGACAGGTGAGTCATGTATCTGAAATCCATAGAATTACAGGGATTTAAGTCCTTTTATCACAAGATGAAATTCGAGTTCCGTGACGGGGTGACGGCGATCGTCGGCCCGAACGGAAGCGGCAAGATCAACATCGGCGACGCAGTCCGGTGGGTTCTGGGCGAGCAGAGCGCCAAGCAGCTGAGAGGCACACGGATGGAGGATATCATTTTCTCCGGAACAGAGCTTCGCAAGCCGCTGGGCTTTGCTTATGTTGCGCTGACGCTCGACAATTCGGACCACAGTATCCCGATCGAATACGAAGAAGTGACGGTGGCGCGCCGCGTCTACCGCTCCGGCGAGAGTGAGTACCTGATTAACGGCAGCCAGTGCCGGCTGCGGGACGTGCAGGAGCTTTTCTTCGATACTGGTATCGGCAAAGAGGGTTATTCCATCATCGGCCAGGGGCAGGTGGACCAGATTCTGAGCTCCAAGCCGGAGGACCGCCGGGAGCTCTTTGACGAGGCGGCCGGCATCAGCAAGTATAAGAAGCGTAAGTTCCAGGCCGAGCGCAATCTGGAGCGGGAGCAGGAGAGCCTGGCCCGCATCAATGACATCCTCTCGGAGCTGGAACGCCAGATCGGCCCGCTGAAACGACAGTCGGAGACCGCGAAGCAGTACCTGATCTACCGGGATGAGCTGAAGGAGGTTGAGGTCAACCTGTTCATCTCCCAGTATGATGAGGAGGAGGCGGCGCTTGCAAGGACGAGGGAGAACCTCGGGATCGCCACGGAGCAGCTTGAGGCTTCGAAGAAGGATTATGAGGCGATCCGTGCGGAATATGAAGAGACCAGCCGCCGCGTGGAGGAGCTGGAAGGGAAGCTCTCCGAGCAGAGAGACAGCTTGGAGCAGACACGGATCCTGCAGGAGAGAATCCGCGGACAGATCCGCGTGCTGAAGGAGCAGATTGCCGGCTCCGAGCAGAGTGAGACCCATCTGAAGGACCGGATCGAGAGCCTGCACCAGGAACAGGAGACCAGACTCCGCCAGGCGGAGGAAGCGAGGGAGAGCATCGGCACGATGGAGGCAGAGCTCGCTGCCGCGAGAGAGGCAGCCAGGGCGTCCCTGGAAGCGATGCAGTCCGTGCAGGAGAAGGTGGAGGCCTATACGATCCTGAAGGATCAGGGCTATGACCAGGTGCTCGCCATCGTGAGCGGTGATTCGGATAACAAGGCCGCACTTGAGAAGAGCAACACGCTTCTGGAGCAGAACCGTCTGCGCCGGCAGGAGCTGTTAGATAAGATCTCGGACCGCGAACAGACGATGAAGCGTCTCGGTGAGGAGGCCAGAAAGCAGGAGCAGGAGGTCGCCGCGTTAAAAAGCCGTCTGGCCCGATATGAGATGAGCAACGAGACGGCCGAGGAAGAGCGCGTCGAGATCGAGAAGACGCTGGACGAGAAGCGTCCGGCCCTTCGTTCCGGCCAGGAGGAGCTGCAGAGACAGATGCTGCGCCTCGAGCAGGTGCGCAATCTGGCCGAGCGATATGAGGGCTACGGCGGGGCGATCCGCCAGGTGATGAGCCGCAAGGGCCAGGTCAAGGGGATCCTCGGTGTCGTCGCGGACGTCATCGAGGTTGAGAAAGCATATGAGACAGCCATCGAGGTGGCTCTCGGAGGAAGCATCCAGAATGTGGTGACGGAGACCGAGACGGCTGCCAGAGAGCTGATTGAATATCTGAAGAAGAATCATTACGGACGAGCAACCTTCCTGCCGCTGGATTCGGTGAAGGGGAGCGGCGGCTTCCCGAAGAAGGAAGCGCTTCGTGAGCCCGGTGTCGTCGGTACGGCGGCGGAGCTTGTGAAGGCAGAGCCTAAGTATGCGAAGCTCGTGGACCATCTGCTCGGGAGAATCCTCGTGGCAGACACGATGGAGCACGCGCTGGAGATCGCGCGGAAGTACCGGTTTACATTGCGCATCGTGACGCTGGAGGGCGAGGTCCTGTCCCCCGGAGGAGCGATCACGGGCGGCGCCTACAAGAATTCGAGCAACCTTCTCGCCAGGGGAAGAGAACTGGATGAGATCAAGAAGAATATCTCCCGGCTGAAGAAGGAGACGCAGAAGATCGGTGATGAGATCAACTCGCTGAAGG
>JAFPYK010000130.1 GCA_017412265.1 Lachnospiraceae bacterium | reverse complement strand
GGAGCCGGTCTCGTAGCGCTTCGCCTTCTTGCCGCTCCCGATGGAGCTGAGGGCCACGACAGGGCCCAGCAGGGTTCTCCAGGCGCGCAGATCTGCCTCGTGCAGGGAAATGCTCCGGAACGCATCGCAGTGGTACATGTGGTCAAAGTGCGCGTGTGTGAGCGCGACGTCGACCGGGCCCCGGTAAAGGTCGCGGATCACCGGATAGACGGACATCGCGCTGCTCCCGGTGTCGATTAAGACGGCCCGCTCGGAGCCGCAGACGAGATACATCGATTCGCCTTCGTCGGTGTCGAGCGCGTAGACCGCCTCGGTCAGTTTTTCGATCTCATAGGGGCCGACGGACCACCTTGCGTGTATGGGCTGGTAATTCATTTGGCCAGATCCTCCTTGATCTTCGGCAGCTGCTCGTCGAGGTCGTAGAAATGCATCAGGACGAGCATCAGCACGTAGAGAATCACCGGAAATGCGGTGAAAATGATGCGGATGCAGGAGACGGCTGCCGGGGTCTGGACCGCGGCGAGGCCGTTGTAGCCCGCGGCGGAGAGGGTGACGCCGAGGAGAGCCGTGCCGAGGCCGGAGCCAAGCTTCTGGCCGACCGTGCCGGCGCTGGTCGTGACGGCTGCGGAGCGCACGCCGGTCTTCCATTCACCGTAGTCGACGGAGTCTGCAAGCATGCCGTAGTAGAGGCTGTTGACGACGCCGAAGCCCGCGCCGCGAAGGGCCAGGGAGATGATCAGGAAGATGCCTTCGCTTTTTACGACCGAAAGGATCGCGCCGAGGAGCATGACGCAGCTGGCGACGACGACGGCCTTCTTCTTGGAGATATTTCCCTTGAGGACGAAGGGCATGGCGAGCATGCCGACGGCCGCTCCGATGTGGTGGTAGGTGACCAGGGAGCCGGCGAGCTTCTCGTCGAAGAGGATGTATTTCGCATAATAGACGCCGACGGTCAGGGTCGCGACCTGGTGGAAGACGATGATCACGATCATGCCGAGGACCAGGAACCAGTATTTGTTCTTGAGGACGGCCTTGATGGCGGTCCGGAAGGGGACATTTTCCTCGCTTTGCTGAAGTTCGGTCACGGTCTCTCTGGTGCCGAGATAGACGACCAGGAGGACGACCAGGGAGATCGTCGCGAAGACCGCAGCCATCAGGACCCAGCCGCGCTGGCCGCCGCCGAGGGCGTCAACGATGTTTAAGCAGACCATCGAGACGATCATCTGGACGAGGCCCGCGAAGATCATGCGGATCGAGTAGGCGCTCGCGCGGCTCGAGGAATCGTTGGACATGTAGACGGGCATCGCGTTGATCGCGGCGTTTAAGATCGTGAAGGCGATGCTCATCGCGAAGTTATATGTGACGAAGATGTAGATGGCTTTGCCGACGACGCCGGCATCCGGCACGGTGAAGAGCAGGATGTAGGATGCCGCGAGGAGGATCGCGCTTCGCAGGATCCAGGGCCGTGCGGAGCCTTTCTTCGTGTGGGTGTGGTCGATCAGGTTGCCTGCCCAGAGGTCGGTGATCCCGTCGAAGATCTTGCTCGCTAAGATGATGATGCCCACGAGGCCTGCGTCCATGCCGAGCACGTCGGTGTAGAAGAAGGTCAGGAAGGAAAGCGAGATCGTGTAGATCGGGTTCGAGGCCAACTCATTGAATGCGTAGGCGAGCTGGGACCTCAGCGGAATGGGGCGGTCCGCGGGATTCAGGGCCGTCTGTTGTTCATGTTTCTCGTTCATTGCAGTGTCTCCTTGGAGCTCTAAAATGTTGCATCTATTATAATCCCGGGAGG
>JAFPYK010000129.1 GCA_017412265.1 Lachnospiraceae bacterium | reverse complement strand
GTCTGCAGCTTCTCCTCCAGGCAGTAGGCACGCACCAGCGGAGACGGGCGGTACATCTTGTAGAAGCCGCGGATCTCTTCCGGAATCGGGATAAACCTCGTGGTGTTGTCCAGCTCCTGTGCGACCAGCTCGTCACAGAATACGCCGCCCAGCTCCTCGGCCGTCATCGGCTGTAAGGTTCCGGGATTTAACAGCGGTGCGGGTTTGTTGATCATATCCGCACGAAGATTATACCAGCTCTTCGGCATCTCCGACTCTTCGAGATAGATCTTGTAAGGGATTGTGTTCTTGTCTGCCATTTCCTTAGGCTCCTTTCTTTGATTTGCGGCCGTGCCGCGGTGAGAGTGCCGGGACAGGTGTCTGTTACCCCTATAACATAGACAGCCCCTGTCCCAGATAGACGATTCTGCTGGGACAGGGGCAATAGATACTCCTGCGGTGCCACCCGGCTTGACGCTCGCGCGCCCTCTTACGCATACACTCTGATATGCCGGCTCTGTTCACGGTAAGCCACCCCGTCTTCCCTACTCGGAATCCTTTCAGGTCGCCCTCCAAAGTCCATTCGGTTCTCTGTGTCTCGCTGCTCTCTCAGCCCCGGCAGCTCTCTGTGCAGACAGGAAGAAAACTTACTTGCCCTTCTTCATCGGTTTAGTGAAGCATAGCATTGCAGTGTCAGAATGTCAAGCAATTTTAGAAAATTCATGCGCGGCTTCCGCACTCATTTTTTCGCCAGGTACTCGGCGAGCGGGACCGGCCTGGTCTTTAACACCCCGAGCACGTCCTTCTGCCGGACCGGGGCAGCCGCCTTGTCGTAGGCCTTCTCCGCCGCCTTCATCCCGGCATTGTACTCTCTCTGCAGCGATTTGGCCTTCTCGCTCAGGTCCATCAGCCGGTCCTTATCGGGTGTATGCGCCTTCTTCGCGTTCAGGTATGCCAGATACTCGAACGCGGTCCAGATAACGAAATAGAGGAGCCAGAAAGGCGTCGCCACATTCATCACACACGCAAGCACGAAGAAGACCGCCAGAAGCGCCCACTCGATGATCGTGTAGGTCTGGCGCAGATTCTCCGAAACATTCGGCAGAATCCGGCGGATGAAATAAAACGGGATGTAGCTGAGCGCGGAAAACAGAACCGTGACCATCAGCATGCTCCACAGGAAGTTATCATCGTCCTTCCCGATTTTGAATCCTGCCACGAGAACACAGGCGAACAGGATGCCTGCCACGATCAGGTCATTCGTCAGGTCCGGCTTCGGTCCCTTGACCTTGTTCGACTCCAGGGCCGCGATCTCCCGGTTGACAACCGCGAGCTCAGCCCCGCACCCGCGCTCCAGGGCATCATATGCCTCGTCTCTCGCCTTCTCCGCTTCCGCAAGCTCCGCACTCAGTTCCTCATAGACCGGAGCAATCCTCGAGATCACCGCCGCGTCATACGCCTCATACGTCTCCTGAATCAGTGCAGGATCCTCGCAGACCGTGAGCGCCTTCTTGTAGAGATCCCGGATCTTCGTAAGCTCCGGCATCTTCAGGTCCTTCTTCGTGAATTCCTCGGTCTCCAGCCGCACCAGGCCCCACCAGCCGCGATACTCGTAAGGATGCTTCTTCGTCAGCTCCGTAAATGCTTCCCTGGCCGACGCCGGGTCGCCCAGCTGGAGGAACGCCTCGCCCGCCTTCGCCTTCTGCGTCGCCTCGGAATCCTCGGTCACATTCATCACGTCCGCGTGAAGATTCTCGATCTTCGTCACGTTGTTAATCACATATTGATTAATCGCGTCCTGCACGATATAAGGCGTGTGGCAATGCGGACAGACCGCGGCTTCCAGGGCCGAATCCACCTGCAGATTCGCCCCGCAGTTCGTACATTTGGCAGCAGTTAATGGCATAACCGTTCTCCCTTCTGCTCATTTGCCTGCAGCGCATGAAACGAGGCAGGCAGCTCATATGCTAATATTATATCGTTACAAAACCCGAATTACAACAAAAGGAGAAAGAGACTGCGCACACAGTCTCTCTCTTCAAAATCATCTGAGAACCCGGTTTTACTACTGGATCTCCTCCGGGCGGATGTTCGTCACCTGCCCGTAGATGCACAGCGCATCCAGATAGCCGCCCTCGCGGTAGCCGAAGACGTGCCACTCCAGCTCCGGGAAATGCATCAGGTCGCCCTCGTGCAGCTCCACCGTGTGCTCCAGGGAATCCTTGCCAGAGCCCCATTTCACATACGCGTCCTTGCAGGAGAGAACCACCACGGACTCCTCCGCGTGATTGTGCGGCTCCATCGGCCCGCTCTCCGCACTGTAGTGGCAGAAGCTCACCGTCATCTTCTCGCTGGCCACCGCACTGTTTCTTCCGACGGCGTTCTGAACGACACGGCCGGGCAGTTCATTTCTGTAGATGTCTTTTCTCTCGACAAAATCCATAGTATCTCCTTTCATTCTCGCGAGCGTCGCCACATTCTTCAAATGGGATCTCTCCGCAGCCTCTATTTCTTT
>JAFPYK010000128.1 GCA_017412265.1 Lachnospiraceae bacterium | reverse complement strand
GGCACCGGCCGGAATATGAGATGCACATGGCCCCGTGCACAAAGGTCTCGATCTCAAAATCCTCCGGGATATGAGCCCGGATCTCGCGGATCTCCTCCAGCGACAGCTCGCGCCCCGTAACGACACGCGAGGCACCGAGGCTCTGCCAGAACCGGTACGTTCCGTAATTGACATTGTTGGCCTGTGTCGAGATATGCACCGGGATCTCCGGGCAGACTTCGCGCTCGATCTGGAACACTCCGGGATCCGAGATGATCAGCGCATCCGGGCGCATGATCTTCATCTCACGGAAATACTCACGCACACCCTCAAGGTCCCGGTTGTGCGCCAGGATATTCGCGGTCACATAGACCTTCTTGCCCATACTGTGGGCAAATGCGATCGCTTCCCTCATCTCCTCCGGAGAGAAATTCTTCGCCTTGGCTCTGAGACCGAATGCTTCCCCGCCGATATAGCAGGCATCCGCGCCGAACCGAAGCGCGATCTTTAACACCTCCAGGCTCCCGGCAGGCATCAGAAGCTCCGGGACCCTCACTCTGTCCGTCATATGATTCACTCCTCAACGCGTTCCTTCACCGACAGTGCGACACCGTCGCCCACCGGCAGAATCACGGTTGTCAATTCTTCATCATGTGTCAGCTGGTGCAGGAACTCCCGCATCCGGCTGTGAATGGTGCGGTCTCTTCTGGTCACCGCAAAGCGGGATTGCGCAACCGTCCCGTCCTGCAGAACATTGTCAGACACCAGCAGCCCGCCCGGGGCCAGAAGCCTGCGGATCGGTACCAGATAGGCCGGATACTGCGCTTTCGCCGCATCCAGAAATACCATATCATACACCTCTCCTGCCTGCACAAGATCCTCCAGAACCTCCGCGGCATCTCCCTCCAGCAGGCGGATCGCCCCCTCCGGATCCATTTCCCGGAGATGCTCCTTCGCCTCGGCGATCTTCGCCGGCACCTTCTCAATCGTGACGATCTCCCCGGAAGGGTCCTGGTACAGCCGCATAAACAGTGCAGAGAAGCCGACGGCCGTTCCGATCTCAAGGATCCTCAACGGCCGGGCCTTGCGGATGAGAAATCGCAGCAGGCTCTGCGTGGAGCGACGGATGATCGGAATCTCCCGCTCCAGGGCAGACTTCTCCAGCGCGTACAGCCCCTCCGGCAGCACCGGGTCCAGTGAATGCAGATAAGCGGCCATCCTTTCATCTTCTAACATCTCGCTACGCTCCCAGGTATTCAATAAGCCGCGCACAGCACTGTGCGCGGCCTCATTCATTCATCCAGTGATTTGCCGGACAAAACCTTCAGGATCTCATCATAATTCATCGTCGACGAGATCACGTAGGTTCCCGGCAGGATCGGCGTCTTGCGGTTTAGCTTCGCCCGGATATAGAAGGTATAGCGGTTGACGATCAGTCCCTTATCGTACAGCTCCTTCGCAAGATCCATCGTGGCTTCCTTCGGCTCAATCGTGATCTCTTCCTCATGTCCCGGTTTTGCCTCCGCGGTCACATCGCCGGTCACCTGATAGGCATATTTATATGTCACATTGGCCAGCTGGTATAAAGCAGCGATCACCAGAATATAGAACAGAATGGTCGCAAGCAGATGAAGCGCGCCCTTCGTCATCACAAGCGCAACCTTCGCCGCGATCGTTCCCGCCTTGCTCCGTGCCATGATTTAATCCTCCAAAAACTCCAAATCAATCTGCGTTCCTTCGTAGAACTGCCGCCCGATCCGCCGCAGAAGCCGGCAGTAATCCAGTTCGGCATCCAGGAAACGCCTGGCTGGCATCTCTGCCATGCACTCTCTCCGAAGGTCCGAGAGGGAACCGTCCCACATCTCCTGCCCGGCTATCTGGTTATAAAACCGGCGCGTGCGGTATTCGTTCACCTTCTTGTACAGCTCCGGGTATCTGCGAAGCTCTTCCGTCGCTCCCTGCAGTTCCTGATACAGATCGGAGGTATGCACAGCCGCAACAAGCTCGTCCATCTGCTGTTCGATCTCTTTGCTGCCGGAATGTGCGGCTTTTAAATCCAACACCGCTTATACCTCCATAATGATCGGCAGGATCACCGGATTGCGCTTCATCTTCTTCCAGAGGAAGTTGCTCAGCGAATCCTTGATCTCCGTCTTGATCTTCGTCCAGTCTGACACACCGTTGTCCAGACAGTTATACAGCGCGTTGCTCACAACGTCGGCTGCCTCTTCCATCAGCTCCTCCGACTCGCGCACATACACGAAGCCGCGGGAGATGATATCCGGTCCTGCAAGAACCTGGTTGCTGAAGCGCTCGAGCGTCATGACGATCACGATCAGTCCGTTCTCTGCCAGCATCTGCCGGTCGCGCAGGACGATGTTGCCGACGTCTCCGACACCGAGTCCGTCGACCAGGATGCCGCCGGCGGTGACATGGTCGACAACCTCGCCGAACTCTTCATTCAGCTCCAGCACGTCGCCGGAGGTCAGGATGAAGATATCATTCTTCGCGACGCCTAAGTCCTCCGCGATCTCCGCGTTAGCCATGCGGTGACGGTATTCGCCGTGCATCGGGACCGCGTATCTGGGATTGGTCAGCGCATAGATCAGCTTCAGATCCTCCGAGCTGGCATGTCCGGAGACGTGCGTATCCTGGAAGATCACGTTGGCTCCCTTCATCGACAGCTCGTTGATGACACGGGAAACCGGCTTCTCGTTGCCGGGAATCGGATTCGAAGAAAAGATCACCGTATCGCCGGGCTGGATGGAGATCTTGCGGTGAATGGATGCAGCCATCCTCGACAGCGCGGCCATCTCCTCTCCCTGGCTTCCGGTACAGATCAGAACAATCTTCTCATCCGGGTAATTCTTTACTTCATCGATGTCGATCAGCGTCCCCTCTTCCATGTGCATGTAGCCCAGTTCCAGAGCCAGGTTGATGATCGTCACCATGCTTCGGCCGTCCACACAGACCTTGCGCCCGTATTTCTCCGCCGTATTGATAATCTGCTGCACGCGGTCCACGTTCGAGGCGAAGGTGGCCACGATGATGCGGCTGGTTGCATTCTCTTTGAAAATCTTGTCGAAGGACTTGCCGACCGTTCTCTCCGACATCGTGTTGCCCTGGCGCATGGCGTTGGTGCTGTCGGAAAGGAGAGCAAGCACGCCCATCTGACCCAGCTCGCCGAAGCGCTGCAGGTTGATCGCGTCGCCGTAAACCGGCGTATAGTCGATTTTAAAGTCTCCGGTATGCACGATGATGCCTGCCGGCGTATAGATCGCCAGGGCCGCGGCATCCGCGATACTGTGGTTGGTGCGGATGAACTCGACGTCAAAACATCCGAGCTCCACCACGTCACCGTAATTGACGATATAACGCTCTGTGACGTCCAGAAGGTTCGACTCCTCCAGCTTGTGGTCGATGATGGCCATCGTAAGCCGGGTCGCATAGATCGGGACATTCACATCCTTCAATATATATGGCAGGGCGCCGATATGATCCTCGTGCCCGTGAGTAATCACAAACGCTTCAATGCGGTCCAGATTCTCTTTCAAATAGGTGACATCCGGAATGACCGAATCGATTCCCAGCATCTCGTCCGACGGGAATGCGAGACCGCAGTCCACAACGATGATGGAACCGTCACATTCAAAAGCTGTGATATTCATTCCGATCTGTTCCAGTCCGCCAAGGGGTATAATCTTGACTGACGGCTGTAATTGGTTCAAAGTAACACCTCGCCTATCTTATCTGGTACTTCTTAATCTATAAAATCTATCTCATCTTCAAGCAGCTGTTCAAATACTTTATAAACACTGTCAAGCTCTGTCTCGTCGTCTACGATTTCATAGAAGGCATCCTCCCCTTCATCGGAGATCTTGCGCATGATATACGCCATGCTCGGTACCTCGTCTTCCTCATCAGGTTCCGTGATCATCAGATATTCTCTGCCGGCAATCGTCGTCGTCTCTACGACCTCGAACCTGACCTCTTCACCGTCATCAGTCTCAAATGTAATATACGTTGCTTCGTTGCTCATAGGACATTCCTCCTTTCAGGAATTTCCTTCATCCTCCCTCTCCTTGCGATGAGACAGGTAATCCAGATAATTCTGTAAAATAAAGACCGCGGCGACTTCATCTACGATCTCCGCCCGCTTCTCCCTTCGCATGCCGCCCTCGATCAGGCTTCGGTGCGCACTGACCGTGGTAAGCCGCTCATCCCAGAGCACGGTAGGCAGAGATGTCCTTCGTTCGACCATCGCCGCAAACTCCTCGGAAAGCTTCGCGCGCTCCCCGACATCGTTATTCATATGCTTCGGATATCCGATGACAATCTCGGAGACCTCATAGGCCTTCGCAAGCTCCTCGATCCGCGCAAGCGTCCGGCGCAGCTTGTTCTCCTCCTTGCGGGTGATCACTTCCACGCCCTGTGCAGTCAGAAGCAAGGGGTCGCTGACAGCCACCCCGACGGTCCTGGACCCGAAATCCAGCCCCATGATTCTCATGCGAGATTGTTGCGGATATAATCCTGCAGCAGCACTTCCAGGATCTCGTCGCGCTCGGCCTTCATAATCAGGCTTCTCGCGTTATTGTGGCTGGTAATGTACGTAGGATCTCCGCTCATGATATAACCGACCATCTGGTTAACCGGGTTATATCCCTTCTCCTTCAGAGCCTCATACACCAGTGCGATGATGTCCTTCGCACTCAGAGTTTTCTCAGACACCACACTGAAGTACTGTGTATTGCCTAAATCGTTCATTGCCGCATTCCCTTCCTTATCGTGATCAACATCATGTGTTGCATAATAATCCAAGTACTATATTATCTTATTATTATCAAAAGATCAAGTTGAACTCTCTGTCAGAATCCCCAAAACCGTAATCTTAACGATTTCATCATATCTGCTTCACAATTTCGCCGGAAAGCGTGCCGTCTGCGAGGCGTCCGGTGACGCGCACCCAGGTAAATACGCCCTCTTCCGCTTCCTTTTCCGGAACCGCGATCTTCACATAGCGCTCATTATGCCCGGTCAGGCAGGGCTTGCCTTCGCATACCGCATGCTCCTCCGGCAGGACCTTCTGCACGGTGCCGATCATCTGCTCCACATAGGCGAAGCGCAGCTCCTCTTCCAGCTTCAGCAGATCGGCGCTTCTCTCATTCTTCACCGTCTCGGGCACCTGGTCAGGCATCACAGCCGCCTTCGTCCCCTCTCTGCGGGAATATTTGAAGATATGCATCTGTGAAAATGCAGCCTTCTTGAGAAATGCGCGGCTCTCCTGAAACTCCTCCTCGGTCTCTCCCGGGAATCCCACGATCACGTCCGTCGTGATGGCCGGATTCTCCCAGGCCCTGCGGATCAGCTCACATCTCTCCAGGTATTCCTCCGGCGTGTAATGACGGTTCATGCGCACAAGCGTCGCCGCACACCCGCTCTGCAGGGACAGATGGAAATGAGGGCAGAACTTCTCTTCCTTCGCGAGTTCTTCCACAAAATGTTCCGTAATGATGCCGGGCTCCAGAGAGCCCAGCCGGATGCGTTCCACCCCGTCGATCCGGCACAGAGACAGAATCAGTCGCAGGAGCGCCTCCTCTTCACCGAGGTCTCTGCCGTAAGAAGTCAGATGAATCCCGGTAAGGACGATCTCGCGGTAACCCTTACCCGCAAGCTCTGTCACCTCCGCCACGACATCCTTCGCCCGGCGGCTCCGGATCCTTCCTCTCGTGTATGGGATGATGCAATAGGTGCAGAACTGGGTGCAGCCGTCCTGGATCTTGATATAGGCCCTGGTCCTCTCGCCGGCGTCCTCAATCAGGAGCGGCTCATACTCCTTCTCCTTCAGGACGTCCGCCGCAAACCGGTTCTCCGAAGGATCTGCCATACTCTGCTCCGCCAGCGCGACGATCTGGTTCTTCTCGTGATTGCCGATCACCAGGTCCACAGCCCCGTCCGCCAGCAGCCGGTCCGCCGCCGCATTGACGTAGCAGCCCGCGGCGATGACCAGCGCCCCCGGATGCTTCTTGCGCGCCCGGTGGAGCATCTGCCGCGACTTGCGGTCCGCGATCTGCGTCACCGTACAGGTATTCACGACGTAGATGTCCGCCTCCTCCTCAAAATCGCGGATCTCATAGCCCGCGTCCCGGAAGAGTTTCTGCATCGCGTCTGTCTCATAAGAATTGACCTTGCAGCCCAAGGTCAGAAAAGCACATGTTTTCGCCATTTTTCCCTGTTAATCCTGTCGGAAATCTCAACCAATCCTTGACTTTTTCCCAAAGGGACGCTAGTATAAATGCATCAAAGATCCGGGAGGCTTTCCATGAAAACTGTGAAGATATCCTTGAATTCCATCGATCGGGTGAAGTCCTTCGTCAACGAAGTCACCAGATTTGATACCGATTTTGATCTTGTCTCCGGCCGTTATGTTATTGACGGAAAGTCCATCATGGGCATTTTCAGCCTGAATCTGTCCAAACCCATCGACCTGAACATTCACTGCGACGAGACCACCGCCCCGGAGATCCTGACGGCCCTCTCGCCCTTTATTCTGAAGCAGTGAATCCTTGTATCAAGAAACAATCAAGAGAGTCCTGATCACTCAGGGCTCTCTTTCTTTTGCTCATTCCGCCTCGCAGACGACGACCTCTTCGGTGTCGATGGCGGTCTGCACCAGCTCCTCGATCACGCCGCGAAGCTTCGCCTCGGAGGCGCGGATGACGCCGCGGATCGGCTTCGTCACCGGGTGCTTCGCCACGAAGATCGTGCAGCAATCCTCGAACGGAAGGATGGACGTCTCAAATGTCCCGATCTTCTCGGACAGCGCGACGATGTCAGCCTTGTCAAACGCGATCAGCGGCCGGAAGACCGGCATGTCGCAGACCTCGTTGGTGCAGGCCAGGCTCTGGATCGTCTGGCTGGCCACCTGCCCGATGCTCTCACCGGTCACCAGTGCCATGCAGCCGTTCTTGTTGGCCAGGTCCTCTGCGATTCTCATCATATAGCGCCGCATGATGATCGTCAGCTCATCGTGCGGGCAGACCTCATAGATCTTCAGCTGAACATCCGTGAAATTCACGATGTGCAGGCGGATCGGACCCGTATATCTCGCGATCAGCTTCGCGAGGTCCACAACCTTCTGCTTCGCGCGCTCGCTGGTATAAGGCGGCGCGTGGAAATACGTGGCCTCGATGGT
>JAFPYK010000127.1 GCA_017412265.1 Lachnospiraceae bacterium | reverse complement strand
CAGGGAGGCCGAACAGGCCGGTTCCTGACAGAGCTGAAAGCTTCATAAATTTTGAACAGTTAAAACAACAATCGGGAAAAGGCGCTGGTTTACTCGGGCGGCTTTGCTTGAAGTTTGCCTTAAACCAGAGATTTCCCAGAAATCAAGTCAGTAATGCAGAAAAAACGGCCTTGACGGCCGGTTTTTCAGTGAATAGAGAGAGCTGCCGCAATATCTATTGCGACAGCCCCCTTATAATCACTTAAGCTGCGTCCCAAAGCCGCTTACGCACCGCTGCATCGAGGCACCCGAGCCGAAAGGCGCGTCCTGAAAACACTCTTCGCCTCACCGTCGCATTCGAGGTACCCGAGCCGAAAGGCGCGTCCCGAAACATTTTCGTGCAACGCCCCATTTCACTCCCGTCATTCTACGCACCAAAGCCGAAAGTCACCCAAAACACTGTATACGCTTCCGACTAAATATTTATTTCACATAAATCCCCGCAAGTCTGTACTCGGTATCAAACGACAGCGTGTAAACTGCCTTGCCGTTCTCATATTTCGCCGTGATGACCGCCACCGCGTAATGTCCGGTGACGCCCTTGGCGTGCGCCCCTCCGAAGGCCTGCTGCGTGTACTCTTTGAATGCGCCCAGGTCCTTGACCTGTCCTTCGATGGCGTCCCGCAGCTCTTCTACGCTCACCGCGTCCTGAAACATCTTCGAGGACTCCTGCCAGAGCGTGTCGTAGTCCTTCTCATGCACATAAGAGAGAACCTGCTTCGCCACACGGTCGACCTCCTCCTCCGTCATGCCTTCCGGAAGCTTCGCCTGCGTGCAGCCGCACATCGATAACGCGCAGATAATCAGCGCCAGAGCAATGATCCAACGTTTCATCCGATACTCCTTTCCGGCCGGCTCCTCAGCCTCTCTGCCGAATCGTGTATTTCTTCTCCAGGCGCAGCGGATAATAAGACTCCTTCGCCTGTCGCAGTCCTTCCTCGCCCATGTCGTCCTCCCGGTTGACCAGCTCGGCCTGCGGGAAGGCGTGCACGAGGAACTGCTGGTTGATCATGGTATAGAGGCCGCGGATCTCCGGGTTGGCCTTCTCGATCTGGATGTCCGCCATCGAGAGCGCCTCGTTGTAACTTCCGATCGAATACGCCTCCAGCTGCCCGTCGATGTAGATGCCTCCCATCTCACAGTCCAGCCGGCTGCAGTTCTCGAAGATCTTGAAGATTCCCCGCTCCTCCACCGTGAGGTATCCGTCGGGATCGTCCGCGTCGCGGTCCGCCTCCCAGCGCAGCTGGTAAGCCTCGATCTCCGGCCCGTGCGAGCAGTCCAGGGTCCGGTACTCGTACCTTCCCTCATACTCCCTCATGAAATAGTTCAGGTTGTTCTTCTTCTTGTGCAGTTTCTTACCCGAGAGCGTGCGAAGCTTCTCCGCCTCGTAGATGTAGTCGAAGGAATTCCGCGCCTCCGTGATCTCATACTGCGCCGAAAGCTCCGGATCCGCCGCGACGGTCTGCGCGAACACCTCATCCGCGACCAGCACCGTCAGTGGCTCCCCGAATTCATTGCGGAAATACTCCTCCAGCCTCTGGAGGCTCTCCGGGATGTCCTCCCGGGCGCAGAAAGGCATCAGCGCCGCTGCCCTTTTCTCATTGCGGAAGACAAAATACATCGCCTTGTCATCCGTCGTATACCGAAGCTCGTTGAGCTCCGCCCAGATATACTGGGTTAGAAACTGGCCCTCGCAGGTGTAGATCGGACGTCTCCCTGCATATGCCTCGAACTCCGCTGCGGAGTCGGGCGTCAGTTCCCGAAAATGTCCTAACATAAATCCCTCGGTTCTTTTCCTTCTGCCCGCTTACTTCCGGTTCTTCGCCAGGTCCTCGGCTTGCTGCTTGGCCCGGATCGCCGCACGCATTCTCTGCGTCGGGTCCAGGATCTTCTTGCGCAGGCGAAGATTCACCGGGGTGACCTCCAGAAGCTCGTCTGTGTCCACATAGTCCAGGGCCTCTTCCAGGCTCAGGATGCGCGGCGGGGACAGACGCAGGGCGTCGTCCGAGCCGGACGCTCTGGTGTTGGTCAGATGCTTGGTCTTGCAGACATTTAACTCAATATCGTCCGTCTTCGCGTTCTCGCCGATGATCATGCCGGAATAGACCTTCACGCCGGGTCCCACGAAGAGCTGGCCTCTCTCCTGTGCGTTAAAGAGGCCGTAGGTGACGGTCTCACCGCTCTCATAGGCGATCAGAGAACCGCTCTTGCGGTAGGCGATCTCCCCCTTGAACTCCTCATAACCGTCAAAGATGGTGTTCATGATGCCGTTGCCGCGGGTATCCGTCAGGAACTCGCCGCGATAGCCGATCAGGCCTCTGGACGGAATCCGGAACTCCAGCCTTGCGTAGCCGCCGGTCGGCGAAGACATGCCGGTCATCTCGCCCTTTCTCTGGCCGAGCTTCTCGATCACCGCGCCGACATATTCCTCCGGCACGTCGATGACCACCTGCTCCATAGGCTCTAAGAGCCGGCCGTTCTCATCATGCTTGTAGAGGACCTCTGCCTTGCTGACCGCAAATTCATAGCCCTCACGGCGCATGTTCTCGATCAGCACGGACAGGTGCAGCTCGCCGCGGCCCGAGACCTTGAAGCAGTCCATGTCCTCGGTATCCTCCACACGGAGGCTGACATCCGTATTCAGCTCCCGGTACAGACGCTCGCGCAGGTGGCGGGAGGTCACATACTTGCCCTCCTGGCCGGCCAGCGGAGAATCATTGACCATGAAATCCATCGCGATGGTCGGCTCACTGATCTTCTGGAACGGGATCGGCTCCGGATGGTCCGGGGAGCAGAGCGTATCGCCGATGCGGATATCCGCGATGCCGGAGATCGCCACGATGGAGCCCACCGTCGCTGCCTGCACTTCCTTCTTCTCCAGGCCTTCAAACTCGTAGAGCTTGCTGATCCGGACCTTCTTCTGGTAGTCCGGGTCATGATGGTTGACGATCACCACGTCCTGGTTCACGCGGAGAGTGCCGTTATCCACCTTGCCGACACCGATACGGCCGACATACTCATTGTAATCAATGGTGCTGATCAGCACCTGCGTCGCGGCATCCGGGTCGCCCTCCGGCGCCGGAATATAGTCCAGGATCGTGTCGAAGAGCGGCTTCATGTTCTTCGGCGTCTCCGTGAGGTCCAGAATCGCGATGCCGGACTTCGCGGAAGCATAGACGAACGGGCAGTCCAGCTGGTCCTCGCTCGCATCCAGGTCGATGAAGAGCTCCAGCACCTCATCGATGACCTCCGCAGGACGCGCCTCCGGGCGGTCGATCTTATTGATGCAGCAGATGACCGGGAGGTTCAGCTCCAGCGCCTTCTTCAGCACGAACTTGGTCTGGGGCATCGGCCCTTCAAATGCATCCACCACCAGGATCACACCGTTAACCATCTTGAGCACACGCTCCACCTCGCCGCCGAAGTCCGCGTGTCCGGGAGTGTCGATGATGTTGATCTTCGTATTCTTATAATGGATCGCGGTATTCTTCGACAGGATGGTGATGCCTCTCTCACGCTCGATGTCGTTGGAGTCCATTACTCGCTCCTGCACCTCCTGGTTGGCCCGGAATACGCCGCTCTGCTTCAGCAGCTCATCCACCAGCGTCGTCTTGCCGTGGTCAACATGGGCAATAATCGCGATATTTCTGACGTCTTCTCTCTTAATCTTCAAAAGATTCCCTTCCTTCCCTGGTAACCTTAACATATCACAAATCGGTAGTATATCACAAACCTTCGGTAAGATACAACCAGAACTTCACCGCGCACAAAAAAGAAAACGCATGAAAGGCGGCAGGCCTCTCATGCGTTTTCACTCATGACAGTTAATTACCCTCTTCGGTTGACTCGCTCTCCGTCTCGGCCACCGACACGATGGTCAGGGTGATCTCCGGCAGTTTCTCAACAGCGACCGTCTTCACCTCGTCGATCTGGACCTCCAGCGTGTGCGTTCCCTCGCCCAGGCCTTCCAGGTTCACTCTCGGATGCAGGTCCGACGTGTTGATCTTGCCCAGATTCTCCTTCAGGCCGTAGAGCGTGAGCACCACGGTCGTTCCGGACTCCGTCTTGTATTCCAGATCCGGCCCGAGATTCTCGAAGGTAAGCTGGTCGATGGTCATCGTGAAGTCTCTCGCGATCTTCTTCTCCGGCACGATCCGCACATTCAGCGAAGCCTTGTCGGCATTGACCAGGCGGATTCCCTCCGGCACATAGTCCGAGAGATTCAGGATCTTCTCGACGATATCCTTGGCCCCGTCCACCGGAACCTCGACCGTCAGTCCGCTGATCGCATCGATCTTCTCCTCCGAGCCGGCCACTTCCACTTCCACGGGATCATAGCTCACGTCCACGATCTCGTAGCCGTCCGCAGGCGTTCCGGTCGTCTGGACCTGGATCGGGATGATCTTGGTCTGCTGCACGGTGGCAGAGATACTGATCCGGTCCGAACTCAGATAAAGCCCGTCCTTCGACAGATAAGAGCCGTCCGCCGCCTGCAGCTCCGGCCGCAGCACGACGCCCATCATCGACTCACTCTCGTCGATGCTCGAGACATTCAGCCGGCAGTGCACCGAATCGATCTGGTCCAGCTTCGTCTTCGCACCGGTGATCTGGATCACGCTCGGCGTCGGCTGGATCTCCGAGATCACGAAGCCCTCAGGCGCGGTCCCCTCCTGGTCGATCTTGATAAAGAACTGACGCGTCACCACGTCATCCAGAAGGACCTTGACGAAATTATAGGACTGCGAGATGATCTCAACTCCCGTCTTGGCACAGGAGATCTTGATCGGCACCAGGTTGTTGTACAGTTCGGCAAAATCCGCCGTGACCGTAAAATCACTGGCTGTCAGGCTGTTATACATATTCCGGCGGACACTGGCGCGGATATCTACGGAGGAGCCCTCAAGCACCTCGTAGACCCGGTCCTGGTCCTCGATATTGCCGGTATTGAGCAGTTTTACTTCGACATTATATAAGGTCTTGGTCTGCAAAGGGTCGTTCACGTTGATGATGATCGCCCAGACCACCACAGCAAGCAGAAGCGACAAGACCTTGATGCCGATGTTCTCAGTCAGCAGCTTCTTCATTCTTCGATTTTCCTTTCCAGAGCTTGATCTTCTTCACTTCCTCGGTCTTCCCCTGGCAGGCTTCCAGATGCGTCCGAAGCTCCGCTTCCGAGATGTCCGTGTACAGCTTGCCTCCCTTGGCGACCGAAACCGTGCCGGTCTCCTCAGAGACAATCACTACCAGCGCATCCGTCACCTCGCTCAGCCCCAGGCCGGCCCGGTGGCGGGTGCCCAGCGCCTTGCTCAGCTCCATGTTATCCGATAACGGCAGATAGCAGGTCGCTGCCACCAGCCGGTTGTTGCGGAGAATCACGGCGCCGTCATGCAGAGGCGTATTATGTTCAAATACATTGACCAGCAGCTGGCTGGTGATCAGGGCGTCCATACGGATGCCGGTTCTCTCATAATCTCCCAGCGGCGTATCCTGCTCCAGGACAATCAGTGCACCGGTCTTGGCCTTGGCCATCGTGGTCACCGCACGCATCACTTCATTGACGGTGCGGTTGGAGAATCTCTCCGAGACACTCTTGTCCGTGTTGATGTCAAGCAGGCGCATCAGCACATTCTTGCGCCCCAGGCTGTCGAGCGCGCGCCGAAGCTCCGGCTGGAAGATCACGACGATCGCGATCGCCAGGATGTTGATCAGCTTATTGAAGATCCAGAGAATCGCCTTAAACTGCAGGATCTCCGCGACCAGCATGAAGATCAGGATCAGCACGATGCCCCGCACAAGAAGCCAGGCCTGTGTCTTTCTGACCCAGAGGATCAGATGGTAGACAACAAACGCGATGATCAGGATCTCAACGATATCAAGGATCCGGAAATCCTGTGTGATCAGGCTCTCCAGTACGATCTTGATTCTGCTGATAATATCGGCCATCTTCTCCTCCTTTCTTCACTGTCAGATCCCTGTCCGGGATGATCAATAATCTTCTTTTCTCTCAGAGAAATCACGCAGGAACTCTTCTTCCT
>JAFPYK010000126.1 GCA_017412265.1 Lachnospiraceae bacterium | reverse complement strand
TTCCGCGGACCGGATCGCTTTTGGCGGCCGGCTGATGGACCTTAGCGTCGTTCACCTCACACCGGTCTAATACGCACAGATCAGGCCTATTTCCCTGCAGGACGCGTACGGACGGGTGGACATCTGGATGCTGCCCTTTGTCAAGCCGGTTCATGTGCGCCTGTGCTTCCCTGAAGAGGAAATCTCTTCCTATACGGATGCCATTGGGGCGGCGATCGCCCATATGGACATAGACCCGTCGGCGCGGAATGTCCTGGTGACCCACCAGTTTGTGGCGGGCGCCTCCCGGTCGGATTCGGAGAGCGTGAGCGTGGGCGGCACGGACGCGGTCGACGGCAGTGTGTTTGAAGTGTTTGATTATGTGGCGCTGGGGCATCTGCACGGGCCGCAGGCGGTGGGCCGGGAGACGGTGCGCTACTGCGGGACACCTCTGAAGTATTCGTTCTCGGAGATGCACCAGAAGAAGTCGGTGACCGTCGTCGAGATGGAGGAGAAGGGCAGTGTGCGGGTCCGCACGAGGGAGCTGCACCCGCTGCACGACCTGCGGGAGATCCGGGGGACATTTGCGAGGCTCACGGATCCGGCGTTCTACGAGGGGACTGCGGTCGGGGACTACCTGCACATCGTGCTCACGGACGAGGAGGATGTCTACGACGCATTTGCGCAGCTCCGGGGCGTCTACCCGAATCTGATGACGATGGATTATGACAACACGAGGACGCGCGCGGAGGGGCATGTGGCTGCCGTGAGCGCGCAGGCGAGACTCAGCGAGACCGAGCTTCTCGGGATGCTCTATGAGCAGCAGAACGGCTGCGAGATGAGCGAGGAGCAGAAGCGCTGGGCGGAGGATACATTTGCAAAGCTCAGGGAGGAGGCAAAATGAGACCGTTAAAACTGACGATGTCTGCCTTCGGACCGTATGCGAAGGAGCAGGTGCTGGACCTGTCGCTCCTGGGGGAGCAGGGGCTCTATCTGATCACGGGCGATACCGGCGCAGGCAAGACGACGATCTTCGACGCGATCGCCTACGCGCTCTACGGGGAGCCGAGCGGGCAGATGCGGGAGCCGCGGATGCTGCGCTCGAAGTACGCGGACAATGACGTTGAGACATTTGTGGAGCTGGAGTTCACGCACGGGGGCAAGACCTATAAGGTGCGGCGCAATCCGGAGTATCAGCGGGTGAGCAAGAGAAATGCCGGCGCGATGGCGAAGCAGGCCGCCGACGCCGAGCTGACCGGCCCGGACGGTTTGTATTCGAAGGTTTCGGAGGTGAACCGCAAGATCGTCGAGATCCTCGGGATCGACCGGAATCAGTTCCTGCAGATCGCGATGATCGCGCAGGGGGATTTCCAGAAGCTTCTGACCGCGCCTTCGGAGGAGCGGAGGAAGATCTTCCAGAAGATCTTCCGGACGCAGATCTATGAGGATTTCCAGAATCTGATCACGCGCGAGGCGAACTCGCTGGAGAGCGACCTGAGGGGTACGAGGGCTTCGATCGCGCAGTATGCCGCGGGAGTGGCGGGCGAGGAGGATTCGCCGGCTTATCGGGCATTTGCCGAGGCGCTCGAGCAGGGCAAGCCTGCCGCGGAGTACCCGGGGATGATCGAGGCGATCCTTGCGGAGGATGAGGCGGCGCGCGAGGCTGTGGAGAAGAAGCTTGAGGGGACCGAGGCGGGCCTGCTTGCGGTAAATGCGGAGATCGAGCGGGCACAGCAGAGAGAATCGCTGGTGAAGCAGCTTCAGAGCGCGCAGACGGACGCGGAGACCGCGAAGACGCGCAGGGAGCAGTGCAGGAAGACGAAGGAGGCTCTGGCCGCGAAGAAGGGCGAGTCGGAGGAGCGCGGAAGGCAGATGGCTGCCATCGACGCGGAGATGGGCTCGTACGAAGAGCTTGAGACGCGCAGAGAGAGGATCCGGACGCTGGGTGAGGAGATTACCGCGGGCCGGGAGGACGTCAAGACTTCGGAGGAGGCGATCAGGGGATCTGAGGGATCCCTGGCTTCCGCAAAGAAGGAGCGGGACAGCCTCGCACAGGCCGGTGAGAACAAGGCGCGGCTGCTGGCGGTGAAGAAGGAGCTCGAGAAGCGGTCGGAGGATGTGGAGCAGTTTGCCGAGGACAAGGAGGAGTTAATTAAGCTCTGTAGAGACTATAAGAAAGCGCAGGAGCTCTATGGAACGACCAGGAGATGCATGGAGGAGGCCAGGTTCGATGCCAACGAGGCGCGGATGGCATTCCTGGACGCGCAGGCCGGCCTGATGGCAGAGGGGCTGTCCGAGGGCGAGCCCTGCCCGGTGTGCGGTTCGACGCATCACCCGGCGAAGGC
>JAFPYK010000125.1 GCA_017412265.1 Lachnospiraceae bacterium | reverse complement strand
TCCTCCTGCGGCGGATCCTCTGCCGGCCGCGGGCCGCAGCCCTGCGTGACCAGAATCAGCAAGACCACCATCAGGATCCAGAAACCCATGCGCAGAGCCTGTCCGCTGTTGAATTCCGTCTTCCTTTCCAGGTCCTTCCACCACAGTTTCATCACTGACTCGCACCATCCATCTACGTTCTTATGCCTGAAAATAGGCATAGATAATCAAGGGTATTATAACATCTCATTCTTCACTTGTCGAACAAAATATATACATATCTGGATATTTATATTGTATTGCAATGACATCCTATTTATATTTATAAGCGTTAAAGCCCTTTCTGACATCTCTTGTGTATATCTGGTAAAATATCGAATAATTTTGAATGATAGCCTCTCATGTTCAGAAAATATAAACTATGGTTTAGCCTCCAGCGCCTCTTTGCTGCGGGCCGCGGCATTCCGGGCATAAAAATAACCCGTGCAGAATCTGCACGGGTTACCTTCTCTTAATCAGTTATACTTTTCATGTGAAACGCCGGATGCGTTTCACATGATATACTTTGTGAGACGCAAGGAAAAGCGTTCCACGTGATATGCATTTCTTCAATGGACAAACCTCTTCAGCCGGCCGGTCAGCAGCAGGGCCAGCCCGATTTTCACCAGGTCCGGCACCACGAAGGGCAGGACGCACCAGCCGAGCACAGTACCGAGAGACACCGGTCCGTTGGCCTTCGCGTAGACCGTCATGAACCAGCCGGTCCCGAACGCGTAGCAGGCGGCCAGTCCGGCCAGCATCGCGAGCGCCTTCACCGCCGTCCTGCCGCCGAAGATCTTCTCCGCCGCCAGGTAGATCAGCCCCGCGAAGACGAATCCCACGAGATATCCGCCGGTCGTGCCGAGCAGGGCTCCGAGCCCCGCCTTAAATCCCGCGAACACCGGCAGCCCCACGGCTCCCAGCAGCAGGTAGATCAGCACGGCGAACGTGCCTCGCTTCCCGCCCAGCAGCCCCAGCGCCGCGAACACCGCGAAGGTCTGCATCGTAAATGGCACCGCAGCCGGGATACTGATCCACGAACAGACCGCGATCAGCGCCGCAAAAGCCGCGATATACACAAGATCCCGAACGTTTGAATGTTCCATCATTTTTCTCCCATCCTTGAGCAGCGAAACTTACACATCCTATTCCCCGTCCGGCACCGGCCGCACCCGCACCTCTCCCGAAGAGAGCGCCTCCTCGCGCCCGTCCTCATACCGCACGATCAGCCGGCACTCCGGGTCCACATCAAGCACCCGCGCCGGCCGGCTCCCTGCAGCCGAAAGCACCGCCACGTCCCTTCCGATCAGGAAGCTCCTCTCCCGGTATTCCTCCGCAAATGCATTGGCAGAGAGGTCCTGCGAGAGCGCCCGGAAATGCCTCAGGAATGCCGCTGCCAGCCGGCACCGCAGATCCTTCTGCTTCCCCTTCGTGATGCCTCCGGCCACCTCGCGGATCTCCTCCGGGAAGCCCTCCTCCGGCTCATAGACATTAAAACCGATGCCCATTACGGCCCAGTCCAGGCTCCCGCTCTCCAGGTCCACCGACGCCTCCGTCAGGATCCCGCAGACCTTGCGGCCCCGCACGAAGATATCGTTGACCCATTTGATCGAAGGCTTTTCGTCGGTGCATTCCTCGATCGCCCGGCACGCCGCCACAGCCGCCGCGGTCGTGATGCGGGAGGCCTCCTCGGCAGGCACGCGGGGCTTTCTAAGCACGCTCAGATAGACGCCGCTGCCCGAGGGCGAATAGAAGCTCCGCCCGGACCGCCCGCGTCCGGCCGTCTGCTCCCCGGCCACCACCGCATGCCACGCCGGCAGCTCCGCCGCCCGCGCCTTCAGGTACGTGTTCGTCGAATCGATCACCTCGAACGCCTCCGGGCAGAAGACCTCCGCCTCCTCGGCGAGATACCTGCACAGGCAGGGTACATTTACCATGTCATTGGTCCGTCCCAGCCGGTAGCCGCGGTTGGTCACCGCGTCGATCTCATAGCCCTCCGCCTCCAGCTGCCGGATCATCTTCCAGACCGCTGCCCGCGTCATGCCGAGCTCCTTCGCGATCCAGTTGCCGGACGCATACCCGTCTCCGCTCTCATACAGCAGCGAAAGCAGTTTCTCCTTGCCCTGCATGCGACTCACCTCCTCTTGTTTTCTCAGGAAAGGATAACAAAAAAGGCTCCGATTGTCAACTTCGCCTTGCTCGTTCTGTTGACAATCCAGAGCCTTCTCCTCCGGTTCACGCAGCGCCACGCCGCGTCCTCACAGCAGCTTCTCTGCCCACTCCGCCTCTTTAAACCCGGTCAGGACGAAATCCTCCCCGACCACCAGCGGCCGCTTGACCAGCATCCCGTCCGTGGCCAGGAGCGCGAACTGCTCATCCTCGCTCATCTCCGGCAGCTTCTGCGACAGCCCCAGCTCGCGGTACGGAGTCCCGCTCGTATTGAAGAATCTCTTGAGCGGCAGCCCGCTCTTCTTATAATACTCGCGAAGCTCTGCCTCGCCGGGGTGATCGGCCTTGATGTCCGTGAGCGTGTACCCGATCCCCTTCTCATCCAGCCATTTCAGGGCCTTCTTGCAGGTCGTGCACCTGCTGTAGCAATATACTCTGATCATCTTAATTCCTTTCCACCGCGCGTTATCCAAGCGCTTTTCTAAGCATCGCAAGCGACACTCTCGCGGCTTCCTCGTCAAATGCATCCGGCTCCAGGCTGACATACCCGTCGTAGCCGTCCTCCGCGAGCATCGCCCCGATCGTCTGGTACTCCGCGAGATCCTCCTCCGTCGGATAACCTCTCTTGAGCAGGCCCTCCGCCGTGCTGATGTGCACATGCTTCACCAGGTCCCTGCACAGCCGATAAGACTCCGCCAGGTCCTCATCGTTCATCTTCGCGTGATAGAAATCCAGCACCATCCCGCTGTTCTAGATGCCGCACGCACGCGTCCACTGTGCGGCCTCCGCCGTCGACGTGAGCAGGTTGCACATGTGCGGCTGCAGCGCTTCGATGAGCACATTCATCCCGAGCTCCTTCGCCACATCCGCCGTGATCTTCACAAACTGCGCAAACTCCTC
>JAFPYK010000124.1 GCA_017412265.1 Lachnospiraceae bacterium | reverse complement strand
TGCGGGAATTCGGGACCATGGAGGATTTTGACCGCCTGCTGGAAGGCGTTCACGCGCGCGGGATGAAGCTGATCATGGACCTGGTCGTGAACCACACGTCGGACGAGCACGCGTGGTTCCAGGAGGCGCTTCGCGACCCGCAGAGCAAGTACCGGGATTATTATTTCCTGCGCGAAGGCGAGGAGATTCCGAACAACTGGACCTCGTTCTTCTCCGGCAATGCGTGGAATCACTACGAGGAGCAGGGCCTGTGGGGGCTGCATCTGTTCTCGAAGAAGCAGATGGATCTCAACTGGGACAACCCCGAGATGCGCGCGGACGTCATCGAGATGATCAACTGGTGGCTTGACAAGGGCGTGGACGGCTTCCGGATGGATGTGATCAATTATATCTCCAAGGAGGAAGGGCTGCCGCAGGGCGATGAATCCATCGGGGCGATGATGGGATTTACCGGGATCGAGCATTATTTCTACGGGCCGCACCTGCATGAGTATCTGCGGCAGGTCCAGGCCGAGGCATTTGCGCCGCACGAGGCGTTCTCCGTGGGCGAGACGCCGGGCGTGGGCCGGGAGATGGCCAAGCTTCTGACCGGGGAGGCGCGAAAGGAGCTGAACATGATCTTCTCCTTCGACCACCTGGAGATGCCGGGGCATATCCGCGGGGACGAATATACCTACGACCTGAACTTCTACCGGGATTATATCTGCGACTGGATGGAGAATTACGGGCCTCAGTGCTGGATGTCCCTCTTCTACAACAATCACGACAATCCGCGGATGGCCTGCAAGGTGACGTCGGACCCGAAGCTGGTGAAGAAGGTGCAGCGGCTGCTCGCGGTGATGCAGTTCACATTGAAGGGCACGCCGTTCGTGTACCAGGGCGACGAGATGGGCCTGGTCAATTATGACTTCCGGTCGATGGAGGAGCTCTCGGATGTGGAGGCGGTCAACTACTTCGCCGAGCATCGGGGCGAGAAGCCGGATGAGGAGCTCTTCGCGCAGATCAAGCGGGGCACGAGGGATCACTCGAGGGTGCTGCTGCCGTGGAATGAGGCGGCAGGGCAGCTGCCGGAGCACCTGAGACAGGAGCCGGACAATGAGATGTTCGATCTGTACCGGCGGCTGATCCGGATGCGTAAGAACCATCCGGCACTGATCTACGGTGATTTTGAGGTGCTGGACCGGTCGAAGGATTCCTTTGTCTACCGCAGGGCGGATGAGAGGGAGACCTTCGTGATCGAGTGCAACCTGTCCGGCCGGCCGAAGTGCGAGGTCTGGAAGAACCCGGAGGGGCTTCATCTGGTCTGGCCGAAGCGCGTGCCGCGCGGGAAAATGGGTCCGTACGAGGTGCGGATCTGGCACGGGAAGAAGGAGTGAGAGAATGAACCAGGAAATACAGAAACGTTTTGCGGAAGTGTCTTTGCATATCCCGGAGATTCTTCTGCCGGCCCCGGAGCTGTCGCTTGCGCAGTTTGCGGTCATCGCATGTGACCAACATTCGGCGGAGCCGGCGTACTGGGAGGAGACGAAGAGGATCGCCGGGGACGCGCCCTCGGCGCTGCATCTGATGCTTCCGGAGGCCTGGCTGGGAAGCCGGGAGGAGATCGAGCCGGAGATCCCGAGGACGATGAAGAAATACCTGGAGGACGGCTCGCTGCGCAGCATCGGGTGCGGCATGGTCTATGTGCGGCGCGAGGTCGGGCCGGGGCTTGTCCGGCACGGGCTGGTGACGGCGATCGACCTGGAGGGCTATGACTGGGCGCCGGGCAATCACAACCGGATCCGCGCGACGGAGGCTACGGTCGCGGAGCGGCTGCCGGAGCGGATCAAGATCCGTAATCAGGCCTGCCTGGAGATCCCGCACGTGATGGTGCTTCTGGATGACGAGGAAAATGCGATGTCCGGCCTCCTGGAGGCGCGCAGGGAGACGCTTCCGAAGCTCTACGATTTTGAGCTGATGCAGGGCGGCGGCCGGATCGAAGGATATTTCGTGCAGGAGGAGAGTGCGCTTGCCGCGGTCGCGGAGGTGATGGAGCAGCTGCTTGCTTCCTGCGAGGACGGCTTCCTGATGGCGGTCGGCGACGGCAATCACTCGCTCGCGGCGGCGAAGGCCTGCTGGGAGATGCGCAAGGAGGAGCTCGCGGCAGCGGGCGGGGATATGTCCCCGGAAGC
>JAFPYK010000123.1 GCA_017412265.1 Lachnospiraceae bacterium | reverse complement strand
CAGCGGAACAGAACGATAAGAATGCCCGGCCCGAGATCGGAAGCGAAGAGATCTCGCTCGAAGGCTATACGATGGTTTATCTGGGCTTCCCGATCTGGTGGGGAGAGGAGCCCCGCATCCTGGATACCTTTGTGGAGAAGTACAGTTTCGAAGGGATCACGGTGATTCCTTTCTGCACCTCCGGCGGAAGCGGCATCGGGCGCAGCGGGCCCAACATGGAGGCCCTCGCCGGAACCGGCACGTGGCTGGAGGGCAAGCGTTTCAGCGGAAATGTGTCGGAAGAGGACCTGAAGACCTGGATCGAAGGACTGAAGTAAGCAAGAAGAACGGAGGGACGGTGCGATGTCCATAGTAAAACCGAATCAGACCGTCAAGCGGATCGTGGACGCGGCGATGACCGTCCTGCTCCTCTGCCTGATGGCCTATCAGGTCACAGGAGAGGCGGCGCATGAGTGGATCGGCATGGGGATGACGGCCCTTGTGATCGTCCATCAGATCCTGAACCGGAAGTGGTACGGAGCTCTTTTTAAGGGCAAGTACCTCCCCTACCGCACGGCTTCGACGGTCCTGAACATCCTGCTGCTCCTGAGCATTGCGGTTACGGCGTTCTGCGGGATGTCGATGAGCGGCTACGCGGTGCCGTTCCTCTACGGGATGGCTCCGGTTTCCTTCGTGCGCAGGATGCATCTGTCGATGTCGCACTGGTCATTTGTGCTGATGGGGCTTCACCTGGGGATGCATCTGCCCGTGATGACGGCCGGATGGAAATGGAGCCGCAGGGCCAGGCTGGCTGCGGCGGTTCTGGCTGTCTGCGCCGCAGGCGCCGGGCTGTGGCTGTTTCTCCGGAACGGAATGCCGGATTATCTGTTCTTCCGCGTGCCGTTCGCATTTCTCGATTATGAGAAGGCCGGGTGGCTGGTGTTCCTGGAGAATCTGGTGATGCTTTCAACCTGGGCATTTGCCGGCGCACAGGCAGCGGTGATACTGCAGAATGCAGGGAAGAAGGCACATACGAAGCGGTCCCTGCTTCTCCCGGCAGCGGTCCTGCTGGCCAGCGTGGCCCTCGGAATCGTCCTGGCACTCCTGCTTCCGTCCTCTGACGGATCCTGGTCTCCGGAGAATACGGGCTGGCCTGCGCAGCAGGAAGAAACCACGCGAAGCGGGGATGCAGAATCTGCAGAAACGCGGGCTGCAGACCGGGAAGAGACTTCGCCGGAAAAGGCGGAGAGAGAAGAATCCGCGGAGAGCGGTTCCGGGACAGAGCCTTCTGACGCGCCTGTGGTGTATTTTACTTCTGACATTTCCCCGGAAGGTCTTGTGAAGATCTATGAGGCCCTGAGATGGAGCCCGTCCGGGAAAACCGCGGTGAAGATCTCGACCGGCGAGCCCCCGGCGAGCAATTATCTTCGGCCGGAGCTGATCGGGGACCTCGTGAAGAACGTTGACGGAACCATCGTGGAGTGCAATACGGCTTACGGCGGCTCTCGCTCCAGCTCGGCCATGCACCGGCAGGTGGCGGAGGATCACGGTTTCACGGCGATCGCGGACTTTGACCTGATGGATGAAGATGGCGAAACGGAGTGGCCCGTGAGCGGAGGGACAAGGCTTGAGAAGAACATCGTCGGAAGTCATGCGGAGAACTACAGCGACTGGATCATCCTGTCGCATTTCAAAGGCCATGCGATGGCGGGATTCGGCGGGGCGATCAAGAATGTGGGCATCGGTATCTCTTCTGCGAGCGGGAAGGTGTATGTCCATACGGCCGGCACGAAGACCAAGGGCAGTATCTGGTATAACGACCAGGACGCCTGGCTGGAGGCGCTGGCGGAGATGGTGTACGGATTCCGGGGGCATGTCGGGGCGGAGCATATCATCTACATCAATGTGATGAACCGTCTCTCGGTCGACTGCGACTGTGACGGGACTCCGGCGGAGCCGGACATTCATGATATCGGTATCCTGGCAAGCTGTGACCCGGTGGCGCTGGACCAGGCCTGTGTGGACCTGATCTACCAGGCCGAGGGCAACGCGGCCCTGGTGAAGCGCATGGAATCCCTCCATGCGGTGCACACCCTGGAGCATGCGGAGGAGATCGGGCTCGGCAGCCGGACGTATGAACTGGTAAGTATCGATGACTGAAGCATGGATCGTCTTGAGAAGGGAATTCATCTATCTCTGGTATTACTTTGAGATTCAACTGAGACAGATCTTCTGGTACTGGGTTGCCGGCATGCTGATCGGCTCGCTGATCTCTGTTGCGGCAAAGGAGCGCATTCAGGGGGCATTTGCGGGCATGAAGGACCGGAGATGGGGGATTCTCGGCATCCTTCCGGCCTGCCTTCTGGGGATCGCCTCCCCGCTCTGCATGTACGGGACGATCCCGATCGCGGCTTCGTTCCGAAGGCAGGGGATGAGGGAGGACTGGCTCGCGGCCTTCATGACGGGCTCGATCCTGCTGAATCCGCAGCTGATCATCTACAGCGCGGCGCTGGGGCCGGCCGTGCTTGCGGTCCGCATCGTCAGCTGTTTTCTGTGCGGCTGTGCGGCCGGGCTGCTGGTCTCTCTCTTCGGGCGGAAAGGAGAGTTCTTCGACTTCTCGTCTTTTGAGGAGAAGGCAGGCCGCGATACTCATCCGAACCTGCTGATCCGTTATCTCCTGAATGTCTGGAGGAATCTCAAGGCAACCGGCGGGTATTTCCTGATCGGTGTCCTGCTGTCTGCCCTGTTTCAGCGGTATGTGCCGCAGGAGCTGATGACAGAGGTGTTCGGCGGGAATCAGGCCTGGGGGATCCTGATGGCCGCAACCGTCGGCGTGCCGCTCTATGCATGCGGAGGGGGGACCATACCGCTCCTGCAGGAGTGGCTGCGAAGCGGTATGAGTATCGGATCCGCGGCAGCCTTCATGATCACCGGCCCCGCGACGAAGATTACCAACCTCGGTGCATGGAAGATTGCCCTGGGATGGAAGCGGTTTGCGCTCTATATCCTGTTTGTGATGGTTTTTTCCTTCCTGGCCGGCGCGGCTGTGAATCTGCTTGTGTGAATGGATAACGTATGTGAAACCTCCGAAGACGTGATGATCTCCGGAGGTTTTCTGCGTTTTGGTGAAGAGGAGGACCGGCCGGCGCAGGGGTGAAATCATGAAGAACTCGACAGAACAGATGCAATCCTGCGGGTTTTATGGTATTGTGAGATACAAGCAGAATGTACAGAGAAGACAGAGATGATTCGAGTGACCGGCCGGACACGGCCGGAGAAAGGAACACGTTCGGATGAAGGAGCAGCGGCTGACGGATGAGCTTGTGGAGGAGAGAATCGCCGGGGCGGAGAAGAAGCTGGCCAGGGTCAGGGATTTCTTCCGGAGAGGCCTCCAGAGCGAGGAAATGTCTCTTCAGCAGGCCTGGGAGATCATCTCCGACGACTTTCTGAGGTTCACCCTCGACCGGGGGCTGAAGAGGCAGCTGAGCGGAGAGAATTATCCGCAGTTTGTCAGGGAATATGAGCGCGCGATGCGAGGCGAAGGGGGGCCGGATCCCGGGCATGTGCCGTGGCTGTTCGTCACGGGGCGCGAGTCCGGGGAGGCGCCGGAAGCGGACCGGAAGGCGTATTATAGGCTGATGAGGGCATTTCATGTCGGGCCGGAGTTCTTTGAGCCGGTGCCGGAGGGGATGCCTGTCCCGGACGTCGTGCAGGTGCATTATTACAATCAGGCCGGGATCTACGGGACGCATTTCCGGTGTGTGGACGACGGCGGGCTGCTCGCGGACGAGGCGCCGGCCGGGAAGACATTTGTGCTGAAGAATGAGCTGGGGCTGCGCGCGGTGGTGACGATCCGGGAGGACCGGAGAGGGACGGACCGGAGCGGCATGGATGACGACGAGGTCGTGTGCGCCTTGAAGGGCGGAGCGGCCGTCAGGAAGGCAGAGTTCCTGGCTGAGGGGTATATCGAGGGATATACCGCGAAGGAGGAGAGATACCGGCCGGATATCCTGATCCGCCTGGGAGAAGGCGGGACGAGGGTGAACTGGCTGGCCTACTGGGCGGACGCGAAGGATGAGAGAGCGGCCGGGGAATATCCTCTGTGGCGGGACTATCACTGCTGGAGACAGGAGAGATGTAAGATTCAGGACCGGATCGCGCGTTCCCTGTTGTGGGGGGACGAAGCCGGATGGGACTGATCCGGAGAATGGGGTGCGAAGATGAAAAAAGTGTGGAAGATCTTGCTCTATTATGCAGGGATCCCGTTTGCGGCGTGCCTGCCGGGCTTTATCCTGAGCCTGTTCGGGCTCCCCTCCGGGATCAACCTGTTTCTGGTGCCGTTCTTCGTGGCGGCGATCTATCTGCTGTTTCGGAAAAAACTGGACCTGGCCTTCGCAGCGAAGACGAACGGGATCATATTCCTCGTCCTGCTCGTGTGCTTCACGGTCATGATGGTGATCGCTTCCGGCAATGTGGAAGGGATCCTGATGGGATATTACAGTATTCTGGTCTTCCCGTTTCTGCCGGGGATGCTGGTTCATGTGCTGATGGGCCAGAATATGCTGATATACGCGGCCGCAATGCTAAGCTACGCGCTGGCTGCCGCAGTGTGTGCCCTGCTTGCGAAGATCCGGCTGAAGAGATGGTATGTGCCCGCGGCGCTCGTGGTGGTCTGTGTGACGGCCTGCACCGTGCTCTACCTGAACCGGCCGGCGGTCAGATACGCCGGGCACGGATTCAAGTACATGCACGGCTATTCCAGCACGGATTTTGCCGATTATATGGTCTATAGCGAGAATTCGAAGCTGGCGGTTCCGGAGAAGGAGGCGTCGCTTGTGATCGAACGGGAGGAGGATATGCCGGTCCTTGACGGGGCGGAGGCCTGCTACCCGCTGTACGCGGCATTTGCCAAGGCGGTCTACCGGGACATCGACGTGATCGAGAAGAAATGGCTGCAGGAGACGGACAACCCGTACTGCAACGGGAAGATCGTGACATTTACCAACTCGGTCGTGGGATTCGAGCGGCTGCTGCGCGGAAATGAGGATCCGGAGAAGTACGGCGACGGGATCGATATGTTCTTCGGGGCGCGGCCTTCGGGGTCGCAGCTGCAGGAGGCGGCGGACCTGGGCGTGGAGCTTGAGGTGACACCGATCGCGAAGGAGGCATTTGTCTTCTTCGTGGAGGCGGACAACCCGGTGGACGGGCTGACCGCGGAGCAGCTGAAGGCGATCTATCACGGGGATATCACGAACTGGAGCGAGGTCGGCGGGAAGAACCAGAAGATCCTGGCGTTTCAGCGCCCGCAGAATTCGGGCTCGCAGACGATGATGGAATACTTTATGGGAGATGTGGCGCTCAAGGAGCCGCAGACGTATGAGATGGTCGGCGGCATGGACGGCGTCGTGCGGAAGGTGGCCCAGTATGCGAACGAGGAGGGCGCGGTCGGCTACTCGTTCCGGTATTTCCTGGAGGAGCTCAACCAGGAGAAGGGCGTGAAAATGCTCTCGATTGACGGGGTGTATCCTTCTCTGGAGAATATTACGAACGGGACGTATCCGCTGACGACGAACGTGTGCCTGATCACGAGGAAGGACAACCCGAATCCTTATGTCCGGGAGATGACGGAGTACATCCTGTCCGCGGAGGGGCAGCAGATCATCGAGAAGACCGGATATGCGGGCCTGGGAGACGGAGCGGCTGCGGGGAAATGAGTATGGAGAGAGATGTGAAGATGAGAGAGGAGATCCGGGAGCGGCTCATGCAGATGCGGGATCCGAAGTACCGGGAGTTCCAGGTGAAGCTGATCCCGAACATCGCGCCGGAGACGGTCGTGGGAGTGCGGACGCCGGAGCTTCGAAGCTATGCGAAGGAGCTTCAGAAGAGACCGGAGACCGAGGCTTTCCTGGAGGACCTCCCGCATGCGTTTTTTGATGAAAACCAGCTGCATGCCTTCGTGATCTCGGGGATCCGGGATTATGAGCGGTGTATCCGCGAGGTCCGGCGCTTCCTGCCGTATGTAGACAACTGGGCGACGTGCGACCAGATGTCGCCGGCGGTCTTTCGCCGGCACAAGAAGGAGCTCCTGGAGGAGATCCGGGGGTGGATCGCTTCGGGGGAGACCTACACCGTGCGGTTCGGGATCGGGATGCTGATGCAGCATTATCTGGATGAGGACTATGATCCGGCATATCCGGAGATGGCTGCCGGCGTGCGCTCGGAGGAGTATTATGTGAATATGATGGTCGCATGGTATTTTGCGACCGCGCTCGCGAAGCAGTATGATTCGGTGATCCCTTATCTCGAGGAGGGGAGGCTGCCTGTGTGGACGCACAACAAGGCCATCCAGAAGGCGGTGGAGAGTTACCGGATCACGCAGGAGCAGAAGGAATATCTGCGCGGGCTGAGGAGAAGAAAGAGTGAACCGTCCGCCGGTGAATGACCGGCGCAGAAGCTTGGGAGGAAATATGAAATCCGTGAAGAGAGTGTGGATCATCTATCTGGTGCTTTGCATCGGGCTGGGGATCTTTCAGTTCATTGACATGAGAGTGTCGCTTACGCCGGAGCCGGACCCGCTGTGGCATGTGGTGTTTTATTTCCCTGTCTATCCGGTGCTCTCGGTGGCGCTGGGCATCTTCACCGCGCAGATGAAGCGGTTCTGGGCCGTGCCGTTCGCGGCATTTGCGCTGATCGCGCTGATCGCGGTTCTGACGCTCGGCGTGCAGATCGAGCTGGATGTGAGTGCGCTTCTCGCGGCGCTGCCGTCCTTCGTCGGTGCGTGGATCGGAATCGCGATCGGGAAGCTCTCCGCGGCGGTCCGGCGGGAGAAGGAGAAGATGGGCTGAGCCTGTTTTCGAACATATCGAGGCGTGTTATAATCAAGAGGGCAGAAATGCCACAGTATAGAAAGTCAGGTTGCGGAAGATGAAGATTGAGGATATCAGGAAACTGGATCTGCATATGCACTCCAGGGTTTCGGACGGGACAGATGAGCCGGAGGAGATCCTGGCGAAGGCGCGGGAAGCGGGGCTGGACCTTTTTGCGCTCAGTGACCACGACGCCTACATGGGCTGCGAGAGGATCGTGAAAGCCCGCGTGGAAGGGGATCCTCATTTCCTGACCGGGATTGAGTTCTCGTGCAGGGATGAAGGCGGCAAATACCACATCCTGGGCTACGGCTATGACCCGGACGCCGCGGCGATCCGCGCGGTGGTCGAGAAGGGACACGGCTTCCGGATGGAGAAGCTGAAGGGCCGGCTGGATTTCCTGAAGGAGGAATACGGATTTGATTTTTCGCCGGAGGATGTCCGGGGGCTGTTCGCGCTGAGCAATCCCGGCAAGCCGCATATCGCGAATCTGATGGTGAAGTACGGCTACGTCGGCAGCAAGGAAGAAGGGATCCGGGAGTTCCTGAACAAGAAGCGGTTCCCGACGGTCTATGTGCGGCCGGAGGAGGCGATCCGGGGGATCCTGGAGAGCGGAGGCATCCCGGTGCTCGCGCACCCGGTCTACGGAAGCGGCGAGGAGCTGATCCTGGGCGAGGAGCTGCGGGAGAGGCTCGCGCATCTGCTGGCCTTCGGACTTCAGGGGCTGGAGGCGTACTATTCCGGATTCACGAAGAGGATGCAGGAGGAGACGCTCTCCCTCGCGGAGGAGTTCGGCCTGTACGTGACGGCCGGCAGTGACTATCACGGGAAGAACAAGCTGGTGATCCTGGGGGATACGAACCTGAATGATGCGGCGGACGCGGGCCCGGGGCTTGCGCGCTTCCTGGAAGCGGTGCGGGATAAGATTTACTGAGGCATCTGTGTTTCATGTGAAAGGAAGTTAGGGATCATGACAGAGCATGTACCGGTAT
>JAFPYK010000122.1 GCA_017412265.1 Lachnospiraceae bacterium | reverse complement strand
GTTATTCTGATAAGCTCTGTTTTCGTAACCTACGATATTGCTGGAGCCCTCGCTGACGTTCCATCCTTCAAAGTGGAAGTTCTCATTCTGAACAGTGTAGGCCATGTTCACTTTGTAGGGCTGCTCATCAGATGCCGAATCAGCACGGAAGGTCACTTCCTCCTGGCCGAGGGAGATATTATTCTCATCCAGGTAGGTGATCCGGTAATCCTTGAAGAGCATTGCATAGTAGGCCACCACTTTTCCGTCATTTGCGGGCGGAAGCTGAGCAGCAACCTCGGTACGAACCTCAGCAATGGTCTTTGCTGCAGTGGTCGGCGTGTAGTCAGGATCAGTGGTCCAACCGCGGAAATACACTCCGTTGCTGAGCTCACCTGCGCCGGGATCATAAAGAACGACTTCCATATCGTCGTTCTTTTTGACATACATATGATCGATCTCCTGATCGTTCAGTCCGATAAACTTCACCAGGATTCTGGCATCTTCACCGGTCTCAACGATCGCATAGATCGAGAACTGATCGGTGTGGAAGGTTGCTTCCTTCTTACCGAACTCGACTTCCTCGAGCACATTGGCCTTGCCTTCATCGTCGATATGGACGATCTCAGAATTCTCTTCCTTGATCGCTGTCGAAGTCAGCTTCACGCTGATCTCGCCGATCGGCTGGATCTCTTTGCCTTCTGCGTCGAAGAAGGTGATGTCGACCGCGCGAATCTTCAGGACTCTTTCGTCAACCGCTTCGCGAATTGCATCCTCGATCTTCTCAGAATCCACCTTCGTCACCTTCATCGTTGTGCCCTTCGGGAACGCGCCGACAGGAGCCTCGACATCAACGATCACGTCGTTGGCGAAGCCTCTCTGGGTGAATGCAGGATAGTTTTCCGCGAGTAATTCCTCCTTACTAGGAACCTTCGTGGTCTCCTCTTCCTCGGTGGTTGTTTCTTCCTCGGTCGTCGTTTCCTCGGTCGTAACCTCCTCTTCGGTGGTCACTTCCTCAGTTTCTTCTTCCGAAGTTTCCTCTTCCGAGGTCACCTCTTCGGCCGTTGTTTCCTCCTCAGAAACACTCTCCGAAGTCTCTTCCTCGGTCGTTTCACTGGCCTCCTCCTCGGTTTCAGATGTCTCCTCCGAGGATTCTTCCTCTGTCTCAGCTTCCGTATCCGTCTCTTCCTCCAGAAGATCCAGATCCTTCTCCACAACGGTCTCCTTCTCCACAGTCGACTCCGACTTCAGAGCGTCCGAAACCGCCTCGGCGAAAGCCGTGTTCGAGAAATGGCTCGTCGACAGAATAATCACAAGTAAGATCGTGATAATTCTCTTCCAAATTCTCTTGTTTCTTGGTTTCATGCTACTCCTCCTACGATGAAAAATGTACGTAGATTACCGGCCTGGAAGTAAAATCATATAAGCCGGGCTATTCTCCCCAAAACAAACGCGAATACACCATAAATTATAAATGGCCACACGAAGGGATATTAGTATACCTAAGATACCATAAAAAGGCTTTATTTTCAAGAATTTGTCAATAAAAAGTAACAATTCGACAGGCGTAGAATGAATTTTTGGACAAAAATCTACAAAAGTAGATATGAATTTAATACTTTTGTAACAATTAAAAATGCCCAATTTTGAGTAAAAAACAGCTTGTTTAAACACCATTTTGGTGCTGCGTTACCACTGGAAAGTGGTCCAGAATTAGCACAAAACGAAAGAATGTGATAGATTTATCAGTGTGAATTCAGTCACTCACTTCGCTCGCGTCTGCATGACGCGCGTTGCGCGTCATTGGATGCCACAAAAAGAGGCGGACTCATGCGAGCATGGTCCGCCTCTTTTATGTGTCATCAGACTTATTTATCGCGCCAGATGATGCGTCCTTTGGTCAGGTCGTAAGGGCTCATCGCGAGCGTCACCGTGTCGCCGGGCAGGATGCGGATATAGTTCATCCGCAGCTTGCCGCTGATGTGAGCCAGCACTACATGACCATTGGGAAGCTCCACACGAAACATCGCGTTCGGCAGTTTCTCAATGACCTTTCCTTCGATTTCCAGTGTATCTGCTTTCGACATGGTTCGTATCCCCTCCTTTAAATCAATGTTAAAATCTCCGGTTCCCCGTCTGTGATCAAGATGGTATTCTCATAATGAGCAGCCAGGGATCCGTCCTGGGTGGTTACCGTCCAGTCGTCATCCAGCCACCATACATCATATTTGCCCGCGGTTACCATCGGTTCGATGGCAAATGTCATGCCCTTCATGATCTTGAGACCCTTCTTATGCGTCGCAAAATTCGGTATCTCAGGGTCCTCATGAAGATGCGTGCCGATGCCGTGGCCGCAGAGGTCGCGCACGACTGAGAAGCCGTTCGCCTCCACATAGGCCTGAATCGCTGCGCCGATATCGCGCAGATGGTATCCCGGTTTTGCATATCGAATGCCCTCGAAGAAACTCCGATTGGTCACCTCGATCAGGCGTTTCGCCTCGTCGGAGATCTCTCCGACACCCCAGGTGCGTGCCGCATCTGAGTGATAACCCTGGTAGATCAGTCCCGCGTCGAGGCTGACGATGTCACCTTCCTTCAGGATCCGCTTCTTCGAAGGGATTCCGTGGACCACCTCGTCATTGACCGAGACACAGATGGAGGCCGGATAGCCTTCATAGTTCTTGAAAGAAGGGATGCAGCCGAAGTCACGGATGATCTCCTCTCCCTTCCGGTCGATGTCGTAGGTGCTGATGCCCGGGGCAATGATCTTCTCCAGTTCCGCGTGGACGATCGCGAGCCGCCTGCAGGACTCCCGCATCAACTCGATCTCACGCGGTGATTTGATCGTCACCGACATGGATTATTCTCCGAGAATCGCAGTGATATCCGCGAAGACGTCGGCCATATTCTTCGTACCGTCGACAGCCTTTAAGATACCCTCTGCCTTGTAATAGTCGATGAGCGGCTGCGTCTGCGCATGATACACAGACAGTCTGTGCTGCACGGTCTCCGGCTTGTCGTCATCTCTTAAGATGAGCTTGCCGCCGCAGGCGTCGCAGATCCCCTCCACCTTGGTGGGGTTGAACACGATGTGATAGGTGCCGCCGCAGTTGACGCATGCACGTCTGCCGGACATCCGGTTGACGATATTCTCATCCGGAACCTCCACATCGATCGCATAGTCGAGCTTCTCACCCTGGGCAGCCAGCGCCGCGGTCAGCGCCTCCGCCTGCGGGATGGTTCTCGGGAAACCGTCAAGAACATAGCCGTTCTTGCAGTCATCCTGGGAGAGGCGGTCCACAACGAGGTCTACCACCAGCTCGTCCGGAACCAGAGCCCCCTGGTCCATGTAAGTCTTTGCCTTCTTGCCAAGCTCCGTGCCGTTCTTGATATTCGCACGGAAGATGTCACCCGTAGAGATCTGAGGGATTCCGTACTTCTCCACGATCATTTTCGCCTGGGTGCCCTTGCCGGCTCCCGGAGCGCCTAACATAACAATCTTCATAAGTTTTCGTATCCTTTCTTCAGCTGATCAGATCTTATCTGCACAACCGCCAATAGCTGTAGCGAAAACACTACAGCTATCGGCTGAATTCTGCGAATTCCTTATTAGTCGTTTAAGAATCCCTTGTAGTGGCGAACCAGCATCTGGGACTCGATCTGCTTGAGGGTCTCAAGGACAACGCCCACCACGATGATCAGGGACGTACCGCCGATAGAGACATCCGCACCAAACGCACCGGAGAAGATGAAAGGCACGATAGCCACGATCGTCAGCGCGATAGCGCCGATGAAGATGACGTTGTTCAGCACCTTGGTCAGGTAATCTACGGTAGGCTTGCCGGGACGGATACCGGGGATGAAGCCGCCCTGCTTCTTCATGTTGTTCGCGATCTCAAGCGGGTTGAAGGTCACGGAAGTGTAGAAATACGCGAAGAAGATAATCATCACGATGTAGAGCACACAACCGATCGTATACTTGAAGTCACCCCAGCTGGAGAAATTAAACCACGCATTCGTCGAAAGAACCTTCAGGATCTTCTGGCCGAACGTAGCGCCCTCGCCCGAAGCCGCGGACACGCCCGCGAAGGAAGCGATGACGATCGGGAAAGAGAACAGAGAGCTCGCGAAGATCACCGGGATAACACCTGCGGTGTTGACCTTCATCGGGATATTGGAGTTCTGTCCGCCGATCAGACGTCTGCCCTGTACCTTCTTGGCGTACTGGACCGGGATCTTTCTCTCAGCGCCCTGCAGGATGACCACGAAGATGATCATCGCAAGGATGATAGCAAGGATGATGATCGCAGCGATGATGCCGAGAGCGACGTTCTTCGCTCCGCCGACAAACTGCTTGTATAAGTTGGTCAGGCTGACCGGCAGGGACGAGACGATGTTGAAGAGCAGGATCATAGAGATACCGTTGCCCTCGCCCTTGTCCGTAATCTGCTCGCCGAGCCAGACCAGGAACGCCGTACCGGCTGTCATGGAGACAACCATAACGACAACGTTGGTGAAGGTCGCGCCGCCAGTTAACAGTCCGCGGTTACCAAATCCGATCGCAAGAGCCGCGCTCTCCAGTACTGCAAGAGCTACCGTGACATAACGCGTATACTTGGTGATGACCTTCCGTCCTTCCTCTCCGTCCTTGGCGATCTCTTCCAGCTTCGGGATTGCGATCGTCAGCAGCTCCATGATAATGGAGGAAGTGATGTACGGAGAGATATTCAGCGCGAAGATGGACATCTGGGACAGAGATCCACCGGTCAGGGCATCGAAGAAGCCCATGTTGACCGCCTGGCTGAAATAGGACTCAACATATGCTTGGTTGACGCCCGGTGCCACAATTAAGCAGCCCAGGCGCACAACAACAAGGCAAATGAATGTGTAGAGTAGTCTCTGACGGATTTCTTTCACGCGGAAAGCATCCACAAATGTCTTAAACATCAGATCACCTCAGCTTTTCCACCAAGAGCCTCGATCTTTTCTTTAGCGGAAGCGCTGTAAGCGTTCACCTTAACATCAAGTCTCTTCGTTAATTCTCCATTTCCAAGAATCTTAACGCCATCCTTCGGGTGACTGATTAATCCGATCTCCATCAGAGATTCGATGGTAACTTCTGCGCCGTCCTCATACCGGTTCAGGTCGGAGACATTGAGCGCAATGATTTCTTTGGTATTGATGTTCTTGAAGCCTCTCTTAGGGAGTCTTCTGTACAGAGGCATCTGGCCGCCCTCGAAGCCCGGTCTCGGAGCTCCGGAACGAGCCTTCTGGCCCTTGTGGCCCTTGCCTGCGGTCTTACCGTTGCCGGAACCGTGGCCGCGGCCTCTGCGGAAATTATCATTATGTTTGGAGCCGTCAACCGGTCTTAATTCTGATAAATTAATATATATTCCTCCTAACTCTATGCGGATCAGATTTCCTCAACCTTCACCAGGTGCTTCACCTGAAACACCATACCCTTGGTAGCGTCGTTATTCGGAAGAATGACCGAATGATTCAGCTTCTTAAGGCCCATAGCCGCAACCGTCGCTCTGTGCTTCGGAAGCGCACCGATCGTGGATTTCACCAGCGTAACTTTTAACTTATCTGCCATGTTATTGCACCTCCTGAAAAAGTTACTCAGAAACCTCGTCCACGGACTTGCCGCGAAGACGAGCAACTTCTTCTGCAGTCTTTAAGTGGCGTAAGCCGTTCATCGTTGCAAGAACGACGTTCTGCTTATTGTTGGAACCTAAGGACTTGGTTCTGATGTTCTTGAAGCCCGCGAGCTCCAGGACGTTACGTGCAGGACCGCCTGCGATGATACCGGTACCTTCCGGGCTTCTCTTCAGCAGAACTTCCGCGCTGCCGAACTGTCCGATGAAGTCATGAGGCACGCTGCCGTTCTCGTCGATCGGAACGGTGACGATCTTCTTCATCGCGTCCTCTTTGCCCTTACGGATCGCTTCCGGAATCTCAATTGCCTTGCCCAGGCCAACGCCGACGTGACCGTTCTTGTCACCGACAACAACCAGTGCGGTGAAACGCATATGACGTCCGCCCTTAACCGTCTTGACAACGCGCTTGATGGCTACGACCTTATCTTCTAACTCAAACTGACTCGGATCAATGATTTCACGTTTCATCTGATTTCCTCCTGCTTAGAATTCAAGACCGGCTTCGCGAGCTGCCTCAGCCAGTGCCTGGACCTTACCCTTGTAGATGTAACCGCCGCGATCGAATACGACCTCTTTGATGCCGGCCTCGAGCGCTCTCTTGGCGACCGTGGTACCTACGCAGGCTGCTGCCTCAACCGTGTCAGTGAACTCCACCTGGTCCTTGACTTCTGCGTCCAGCGTAGAAGCGGAGATCAGGGTCTTACCGACGGAATCATCAATGATCTGAGCATACATATGCTTGTTGCTGCGGAAGACTGCGAGGCGGGGTCTCTCAGTCGTTCCGGCAAGATGATGGCGCATTCTTAAATGCTTTTTCTCACGAACCTTAGTTCTGCTTACCTTATTAACCATTATTCTCCCTCCTCAATTACTTCTTACCAGCCTTACCGACTTTACGACGGATGGTCTCAGTAGAGTACTTGATTCCTTTGCCCTTGTAAGGTTCCGGAGCTCTCTTCTCTCTGATCTCAGCTGCGTACTGGCCGACCTTCTCCTTGTCGATACCGGATACGATGATCTTGTTGCCATCTACCTTGGACTCAATGCCGTCAGGATCGATCATGATCACCGGATGGGAATATCCCAGGTTTAAGGTCAGTTCCTTGCCGGCCTTGGAAGCTCTGTAGCCGACACCGTTGATTTCCAGAGTCTTCTCATAACCTGCGGTCACACCGACAACCATGTTGTGGATCAGTGTTCTGGTAAGGCCATGAAGGGATTTCATCTTCTTCAGATCGTTCGGTCTGCTGACGATGATCTCTGCGCCCTCTAATTTAATCTCCATCTCGGACGGAAGGACTCTCTCAAGAGTTCCCTTCGGTCCCTTAACCGTCACCTTGTTATTTTCTGCAATATCAACAGTAACACCTGCCGGTACCGCGATAGGCATTCTTCCGATTCGTGACATATGCCGTATACCTCCAAAAATTCTGGGTTTTAACCAAATATAGAATCACTCAGCGCTCTGCCCAGGTGCGCACCGCCCTGCGATGCCCGCCCCGGATCAAGCTGCTGATCATTACCAAACAAATGCTAATACTTCGCCGCCGACGTTCTCTTTTCTGGCCTCTTTGTCGGTCAGAATACCCTTGTTGGTGGAAATAATAGCGATGCCCAGACCGCCCAGAACTCTCGGGAGCTCCTCAACATTCGCGTAAACGCGAAGGCCGGGCTTGGAGATTCTCTTCATGCCGGAGATGACCTTCTCGTTCTTGTCTGCGCCGTACTTCAGAGTAATGTGAATGGTCTTGAAACCCTTCTCATTCTCTACCATGTCATATTTTCTGATATATCCTTCTTTTGCAAGAATGTCTGCGATAGCAACTTTCATTCTGGAAGCAGGAACATCAACGGTATCATGCTTCGCCGTATTCGCATTGCGGATTCTTGTCAGCATATCCGCAATCGGATCACTCATTGTCATTTTGTCTTCCTCCTTTCCAGATTACCAGCTTGCCTTCTTCACGCCCGGGATCTCACCCTTGTAAGCTAACTCACGGAAGCAGATTCTGCAGATTCCGTACTTTCTCAGATAAGAATGAGGACGTCCGCAGATTCTGCAGCGCGTATACTCTCTGGTGGAAAACTTTGCAGGACGCTGCTGTTTCACCTTCATAGAAGTCTTAGCCATAATTCCTTATCCTCCTCTTATTTCGCGAAAGGCATACCGAATAACCGAAGCAGCTCACGAGCTTCCTCGTCGGTCTTGGCAGTGGTAACGAAGCAAACATCCATGCCTCTCACCTTGTCGACCTTGTCATATTCGATCTCCGGGAAAATTAACTGTTCCTTGATACCGAGAGAATAGTTCCCTCTGCCGTCGAACGCGTTCGGGTTCACACCGCGGAAGTCACGTACGCGGGGGAGCGCCAGGTTGATCAGACGGTCCGCGAACTCATACATCTTCTCGCCTCTTAAGGTAACCTTGCAGCCGATGGCCACGCCTTCACGAATCTTGAAGTTAGCGATGGAATTCTTAGCCTTGGTGATCACAGCCTTCTGGCCGGTGATGATCTCCATATCTCTGACAGCAGAGTCTAAGATCTTCGCATTGTCCTTCGCTTCGCCGACACCCATGTTCACAACGATCTTGTCGAGCTTGGGAATCTGCATAACATTCTTATAACCGAACTTGCTCTGCATAGCAGGAGCGATCTCGTTCAGATAAGTCTCTTTTAATCTTGCCATGTTATTTCCTCCTCTTAAGATCAGCGAACAACCTCGCCGGTCTTCTTGGCGATACGGACCTTCTTGCCGTCACGCACTTCGAAGCCGACTCTGGTGGTCTTGCCGCCTACTACTAACATTACATTGGACGCATCCAGGGGGGCCTCCTGGGTCACGATGCCGCCGTTCGCGTTGGAAGCGCTCGGCTTCTGATGCTTCGTCACCATGTTCACGCCCTGAACAACGACTCTGCCGTCCTTGACGGACAGAACCTTGCCCTCTTTGCCTTTATCCTTGCCGGCGATTACCTTGACGGTATCGCCCTTTTTGATCTTCTGCATTGCCATGTCGATACCCTCCTTATAACACTTCCGGCGCGAGGGAAACGATCTTCATGAACTGTTTCTCACGAAGCTCTCTCGCAACAGGTCCGAAAATACGGGTTCCTCTCGGGTTCTTGTCATCCTTGATGATCACGGCAGCGTTCTCATCAAACTTGATATAAGAACCGTCTTTACGACGGGCGCCATGCTTTGTACGAACAACAACGGCCTTAACGACCTCACCCTTCTTCACAACGCCACCAGGGGTCGCATCCTTCACGGTCGCGACGATGATGTCGCCGATATTTGCATATCTTCTGGTAGAGCCTCCTAATACACGGATACAGAGCAATTCCTTTGCACCGGTATTGTCGGCAACCCTAAGTCTTGATTCTTGCTGGATCATAACTTTGATTACTCCTTTCGCACAAGTACAGATTATTTTGCTCTTTCGATGATCTCGACCAGTCTCCATCTCTTATCCTTCGATAAGGGTCTCGTCTCCATCACTCTCACTCTGTCACCGATATTGCACTCATTGTTCTCGTCATGAGCCTTTAATTTATAGGTTCTCTTTACGATCTTATTGTAAAGGGGATGCTTTACGTTATCTACGACTGCAACAACAATCGTCTTATCCATCTTGTTGCTGACAACCATACCCACACGGGTCTTTCTAAGATTTCTCTCCACGTTGATTCCTCCTTCCTAAGATTACTGAGCAGCCTTGGTCTTTTCCGAAATCAGAGTCTCAACGCGCGCGATGTTTCTTCTGACCTCTTTGATTCTGCTTGTGTTATCTAACTGATTGGTCGCGTTCTGGAATCTTAAATTGAAGAGTTCCTTCTTAGCAGCTACTAATTCTTCATTCAGCTCGCTGACGGATTTTGCTTTCAGGGCATCTAACGCCTTCTTAGTCTTACTCACTGACGGCACCTCCCTCTAAATCTGCCTTGGAGACGATCTTACACTTTAAGGGCAGCTTGTGAACTCCAAGACGGAGAGCTTCTTTTGCAACATCTTCCGGCACACCGGCGATCTCGAAGAGAACGCGGCCGGGCTTCACAACTGCAACCCAGTACTCGGTAGCACCTTTACCGGATCCCATACGGATACCGGCAGCTCTCTTGGTTACAGGCTTGTCGGGGAAGATCTTGATCCAGACCTGTCCGCCACGCTTGATGTAACGAGTCATGGCAACACGGGCAGCCTCGATCTGGTTGGAGCGGATCCAGGCGGGCTCGAGTGCAACGATACCGTACTCGCCGTTGGAAATCTTATTACCTCTGTTAGCCTTGCCGGCCATAGTTCCGCGGAACTGTTTTCTATGCTTTGTTCTTTTCGGAATTAACATTATTTATCGCTCCCTTCCTTCTTAGCCTTTGCAGGAAGAATTTCGCCCTTGTAGATCCATACCTTGACGCCTAACTTGCCGTAGGTGGTATCAGCCTCTGCAAAGCCGTAATCGATGTCTGCACGCAGGGTCTGCAGCGGGATGGTTCCCTCGCTGTAGAACTCGGAACGGGCGATATCAGCGCCGCCCAGACGACCGCCGACCGCAGTCTTGATGCCCTTCGCGCCGGCTCTCATGGTTCTGCCCATGGTAGACTTCATAGCGCGGCGGAACGAGACACGGTTCTCCAGCTGGGAAGCGATGCTCTCAGCCACGAGCTGTGCACTTGCATCGGGTCTCTTGACTTCCTTGATATCAACCAGGACCTTCTTGTCGGTGTAAGCCGCAAGTTCCTTCTTCAGCTTCTCGATCTCAGAACCGCCCTTGCCGATAACCATACCGGGCTTGGCAGTGTGGATGATCAGCTTCACGCGGTCGGAAGCTCTCTCAATCTCGATGCGGGCGATGCCTGCGTTGTATAATTTCTTCTTCAGGAACGTTCTGATCTTATGGTCTTCGACCAGATTGTCAGCGAAATCGTAATCCGCATACCATCTGGACTCCCAATCAGAAATAACTCCGACTCTTAAGCCATGAGGATTAACCTTCTGTCCCATAATGCCCCTCCTTACTTCTCGTCCAGCACGACCGTGATGTGGCTCATTCTCTTCTCGATTCTGTAAGCCCGGCCCTGTGCTCTCGGCTGAATTCTCTTCATCGTAGGTCCCTTGTTCGCGTAGCACTCTGCAACATAAAGGTTCTCACGACTCATGCCGTTGTTATTTTCTGCGTTCGCAATTGCGGAATTTAATAATTTCTTGATAATGCTGGAAGCGTATCTCGGATTGTACTCTAAGATCGCTAAAGCTGTCTCAACATCCTTGCCTCTGATAGCGTCGAGAACGAAACAAGCCTTGGTCGTGGAGCATCTTGCATAAGATAATTTTGCAGATGGTCTTCTGTCTCGCATGTTCTCATTTCTTTCTCTCTTGATCTGGGATCTATGTCCTTTCGCCATGGATGTGACCTCCTTTCAAATTCTCTTATGTTATCTTCTGCTCTTCTTCTCGTCCTTGCCGTGGCCTCTGTAGGTTCTCGTAGCAACGAACTCACCAAGCTTATGTCCTACCATATCCTCGGTAATGTAAACCGGAACATGACGTCTTCCGTCATAAACAGCGATCGTGTGACCGACAAACTGAGGGAAGATCGTAGAACGGCGGGACCAGGTCTTAATGACGGACTTGTCGCCGGCCTTCTCCATAGCGTCGACTTTCTTTAATAAAGACTCATCGGCAAACGGACCCTTCTTTAATGAACGTGCCATAGGTTCAATCCTCCTTCAATTATTTGATCGTGCTTCCGTCACGTCTTCTGACGATTAACTTGTTGGAACTCTTGTGTTTCTTTCTGGTCTTCAGGCCCAGAGCCGGCTTGCCCCAAGGAGTAGACGGACCGGGACGACCGATGGAAGTCTTGCCTTCACCACCACCGTGAGGATGGTCGTTCGGGTTCATGACGGAACCGCGCACGGTCGGGCGGATGCCCATATGACGCTTACGTCCTGCCTTACCGATGTTGATCAGCTCATGATCGATGTTGCCGACCTGACCTACGGTCGCACGGCACATGATCGGAACCATTCTCATCTCGCCGGAAGGAAGACGAAGGGTTGCATACTTGCCTTCTTTTGCCATGAGCTGTGCAGCGTTGCCTGCAGCTCTTACTAACTGTCCGCCGGCACCCGGATAAAGCTCCACGTTGTGGACCAGAGTACCGACAGGGATCATGGAAAGCGGCAGGCAGTTGCCCAGACGGACCTCAGCCTTATCACCGTTCATGATCTTCTGGCCGACCTTCAGGCCGTTCGGTGCCAGGATGTAGGACTTCTCGCCGTCTGCGTAGCAGATCAGCGCGATGTTGGCGCTGCGGTTGGGATCATACTCGATACCGATCACAGTTGCCGGGATGTTGTCTTTATTTCTCTTGAAATCGACAAGTCTGTATTTCTTCTTGTTGCCGCCGCCCTGATGTCTGACGGTGATCTTTCCCTGATTGTTGCGGCCGGAATTCTTCTTGATAGAAACTACCAGAGACTTCTCGGGGGTCTTCTTGGTGATCTCAGAGAAATCAGAACCGGTCATCTGTCTTCTGGAAGGTGTATATGGGCGGTAAGTTTTAATTCCCATTGTGATTAACTCCTTTCACGCGTTTTCGCGGCGATACTTTTCGGCGATCGCAGCCATAATGTATTGGTTATCGGATTACAGTCCCTCGAAGATCTCGATCTCCGCGCTGTCGGCGGTCAGCTGGACAATGGCCTTCTTAGACTTCGAGGTCTTGCCGTAGGTCATGCCCTGTCTGCGCCACTTGCCGTCGAGGTTCATGGTGTTAACCTTCAGAACCTTGGTTCCGGCGAACATTTTCTCAACTGCATCCTTGATCTGGCTCTTGGTAGCGTCCACATGAACCTGGAACGTATACTTCTTCTCAGCCATAGCGCTCATGGACTTCTCAGTCACGATGGGCTTCTGGATAACATCATAATACTTTAACTCAGCCATTATGCGTAAACCTCCTCAATCTTAGCAACTGCGTCTTTGGAGATTACCAGGTTCTCATACTTCAGAATGTCATAGACATTGATCGAATTCGAGGCAATCGCTCTGACAGCCGGGATGTTTCTCGCGGAAAGGACAACCTTCTCATCCTTCTCGCCGGTAACAACAAGCGCCTTCTCAACGTTCAGGCCTGCTAACAGCTTGGTGATCTTCTTGGTCTTGATCTCATCAACCTTAAGCTCGTCGATGACGAAGATCTTGGACTCCGCAACTCTGGAGGAAAGCGCGCTGCAGATCGCGGCCTGCTTCTCCTTGCGGTTCATCTTAAACGAATACTCTCTCGGCTTCGGAGCAAAGACAACGCCGCCGCCGGTCCACTGAGGAGCGCGGATGGAGCCCTGTCTCGCATGGCCCGTGCCCTTCTGTCTCCAGGGCTTCTTGCCGCCGCCGCTGACCTCGGAACGGGTCTTGGCGCTCTGGGTGCCCTGACGCTTGTTGGCAAGCTGCAGAAGAACTGCCTGGTGCACTAACTGCTCTTTGATCTCTCTGGCAAATACGGCATCGTTTAAATCGATCGTACCGACTGCCTGGCCTTCCATATTATAAACAGATACATTAGCCATCTGTGTGTTCCTCCTTTCCGTAAAGCATTAGTTTGCTTTTACAGATTCCTTCAAGATCACAATAGATTTCTTAGGTCCGGGAACAGCACCCTTGACTAAGATTACGTTATTCTCAACATCAACGCGGACAACCTCAAGGTTCTGCGTCGTAACCTTCACAGCACCCATCTGGCCGGGCATTCCCTTGCCCTTGAAAACACGGCTGGGATCAGAAGCACCGCCGTTGGAACCCGCATGTCTGTGGAACTTGGAACCATGCGCCATAGGTCCTCTGTGCTGGCCGAAACGCTTGATCGCACCCTGGTATCCCTTACCTTTGGACTTCGCAGTCGCATCGACCTTGTCGCCCGCGGCAAAGATATCAGCCTTGATCTCCTGGCCTACCGTGTACTCTTCCGCATTCTCGAAGCGGAACTCCTTTAAATACTTCTTAGGCTCTAAGCCTGCCTTCGTGAACAGGCCCTGCTGAGCCTTCTTCACGCCGTGGATATGTCTCACAACCTTGCTTCCGGTTGCGTCCTTGGTGATGACTCTGACCTTCGTGTCGCCATAACCAACCTGAACTGCGCTGTAGCCGTCATTCTCGACGGTCTTGACCTGGGTCACCACGCAGGGACCCGCCTGCAGCACCGTTACCGGAGTCAGAACGCCGTCAGTGTTAAAGATCTGCGTCATTCCGACCTTCGTAGCTAAAATCGCTTTCTTCATAGAAAATGCACCTCCGTTTTCTACAGCGGAACGTTCCCGTACCCGGACACATCGTCCGGAGGCCGACCGTTCATACTAGATGGTTTATCGAGTGCTTTCAGACTTCATATATAAACCCTAGTTGAAATACGTTCCTTACATTTAGTTGACAGTAGCTTATCTCGTCTTCATCTTGATGTCGATGTAGACACCTGCGGGCATCTCCAGTCTGGATAATGCGTCCACAGTCTTCTGGCTCGGCTGAATGATATCAATCAGTCTCTTGTGAGTTCTCTGCTCGAACTGCTCTCTGGAGTCTTTGTACTTATGTACTGCTCTCAGAATGGTAACAACCTCTTTCTTCGTCGGCAGCGGCACGGGCCCGCTCACCTTAGAGCCTGTCTTCTTCACAGTTTCAACGATTTTTGCAGCAGACTGATCGATCAGCTGATGATCATACGCTTTGAGAGTGATTCTCATAACCTGATTTGCCATTAAAAAAGTCGCCTCCTTTTCGCACTTTTTCTGGAAAGTACGACAAGCGGTGACTGTACACCCATCCGTGCGTGTCTCGGTCTCCCAAGAAAAAAAGCGCACGTTTATCTGCGCATCGGCAGAACTTACTGTACAGTGACTTGTCGCCAGTTTGATAACTTGACATTCGCTCCACGGAAAACCCGCGATCTCCTCGCGGCAACCTCACGCTTCACAGCTATCAATGTCACAACAGCAAATATTATATCCTCAATCAAATTAAAATGCAAGCGTTTTTTCCTTGTTTTTTCAAGTTTTTTCAACAAATTTTCCCGCAAAAAAGCAGGCCCCGCGTCCCGGCAGGACCTGCCCCACATCTGCCACAATTCCTTTACGCAAACCATCTCCCGCTGGCCCCACAGGGAAGGATCCTTCCGCTCCCCGAGACCGGAAGCCCGATCTCATCCGACATGACCGTACCGCCCCGCTTCGCATGGATCACCTCGCCCAGCATATACGTAAGCACCGCCGGCTGCAGGCCCGTCGTATACGAATTAATCAGGAAAAACAGAGGATCATCCGACAGAAGCAGCTCGCACCGCTCCAGGAACGGATAGATCGAATCCTCAATCTTCCAGATCTCGCCCTTCGGCCCCCGCCCGTAAGACGGCGGATCCATAATAATCCCGTCATAACGGTTGCCCCTGCGGATCTCCCGCTCCACAAACTTCATGCAGTCATCCACCAGCCACCGGATCGGCGCATCCCCCAGGCCCGACGCCTGCGCATTCTCCTTCGCCCAGGTCACCATGCCCTTCGATGCGTCCACATGCGTCACCTTCGCCCCCGCCGCCGCGGCCGACACCGTCGCCCCGCCGGTATAGGCAAAAAGATTGAGCACCTTCACCTCGCGCCCCTTCGAGACCGCGCCCCGGATCAGCTTCCCGCACCAGTCCCAGTTCACCGCCTGCTCCGGGAAAAGCCCCGTGTGCTTAAACGAAAACGGCTGCAGCGAAAACGTCAGCTCCTGGTAACGAATCTGCCACACCTGCGGCAGGTCAAAAAACTCCCACTCGCCGCCGCCCTTGCTGCTGCGGTGATAATGGGCATTCGGCTTCCTCCAGCGAGGATCCTTCTTCGGCGTCTGCCAGATCACCTGCGGATCCGGCCGCACCAGCACATAATCTCCCCAACGCTCCAGCCGCTCCCCGCACGAAGCATCCAGCACCTCATAATCCTTCCACTGATCCGCACACCACATCGCCAAACATCTCCTTCATATTCTCGCACCCTCAAGTTTACCAGTCTCCGCCGCATTTCGCAAGACCCGCCCCGCACCTGCCCAATGTTTCAAACTTTAGGATACCCCCCGCGCCCATCCCATGTTATAATATAAGAAAGAGAAACGAAAGAGAGGTGCCGTCATGGGACTGTTTTCGAAGAAAAAAGATCCTGCCACGCAGGTACAATCCGCCAAAAAAGAGCTGGAGGCGAACCTGGCCAACGTCCACGTGCGTGTAGCCGAAGTCCGCGCCGAAGAAGCCCGCGTCCGCATGCGCTACCAGAACACCCTGCGCCTCCTGGACGACCAGAAGCGCTTCCTGGCCAATGCCACCCGGGACGGCCGCGAATCCGACGCAGCCATCTACACACAGAAAGTCGCCTCCCTGCAGGCCTCCGCAGACGCCCTGAAGTCCGACTGCGAGACCGCTCAGAAGAACCTGATCGAAGTCCAGAAGCTGGAAAATGACCTGCGCATGCAGCTGAACAACCTGTCCGCGCAGATGCCCGCCATCGGCGAGGCCCTCGCCGACGACCCCGACTGGTACTACGCGCCCGGCTACGGCGAGCCCCCCGCAGAGCCCGAGGAGGCGCCCGCAGAGCCCGCGCCCGAGCAGCCCGCCGAGGAAGCCGCTGCAGAAGCTCCTGCCGAGGAGACCCCGGCAGAATAAATATCTGGAAAGCAAGATAAGGGAGCATGCCCCCGGCAACAGCCGGGGACATGCTCCCTATTTAACTAAACCCATAGATGATGTCCTAAGCAATTCGCACATCTTCCGCATTTTTCTGCATTCTCATCATCAAGTTCTCTTCTGAGAAAGCTCATATATGAATAATCACCAGGTATCCTCTGATTCTTATCTCGCTTAGATTTGTCTGTTATCTTCCGACCACCGATAGATCAGCGTTTTCATGCTTTAATTATAATTATACCACTAAGCCCTTAGATTTACAACAAGACGCTCTTGTAAAGAAATCCTCTGAGCGCTCAAAACTGTAATCTCATCATTAACTAAAAGAACTTGACCCATCAGCTTAGCCGTTGGTTTGTTCTTCTCCCTCGCTGCGTCACTCGGTCGCTTT
>JAFPYK010000016.1 GCA_017412265.1 Lachnospiraceae bacterium | reverse complement strand
TGTAATGCACAGCTGGCGGTACGGAACTTTTTAATTATTCACTGTCCTCTTGACGGGTAGCACACCACAAGGAATCTTCTGCTCTCCGGGTCTCTCTTTGTCTGCGCTTACGCTTCTTCTGCGGCTTCCTCCGCCTCTTCTTCCACGGCGATCTCCACCACATCCTCCTCAGGCACTTCGATGACCGCTTCCGGGTCATTTCCCTCTCTCCATGCAGAGTACGCTTCCAGCTCCGGCTGCACGAAATACAGAGCCGCAGCCATCACCGCGATGTCATCCGCGTAGCCGAGGATCGGCGTCTTGTCCGGGATCAGGTCCTTCCCCTTCAGAAGGTAGATCACCGCGCACAGCATCGAGACAATCACCTTCACGGAGACCACCCCGTAATCCCTGCGGATGTACGCGCGGATCATGGAAATCATCAGAGGCAGCTTCGACAGCGCGCCGCCGATCGCAGGCACGGATTTTAATTTCTCCTCCGCCTTCTGAAGAAGCTCCTCGACCTTATCCGGGTTGTGCAGAAGCTCCTCCGCCTCCGAGGCAAAGCTCTGCATGACCTCTTTCGCCTTGTCAAAATTGATCACACTGTTCTCCATCATTCATCCTCCTTGCTTGTGGTATATCCGTAAACGGCTCAGGCCGTTCCTTCCTTCTTCCGGATCCGCAGATCCTTAAAATACTCGCTCATCATCTCGGAGCACTCTTCCCCGAGGACCCCGCGTACCACCTCGCACTGGTGGTTGAACTGCGGCATCTCCAGGATATTCAGGATCGACCCCGCGCAGCCGGCCTTCGGGTTCATCGCCCCGATCACCACCCGCGGGATTCTCGCCTGCACGATCGCGCCGGAGCACATCTGGCACGGCTCCAGCGTCACATACATCGTGCACTCCTCGAGCCTCCAGTCCCCGATCTTCTTCATCGCCTTCCGGATCGCCAGGATCTCCGCATGCGCCAGGGTGGACTTGTCCGCATTTCTCCGGTTGTACCCCCGCGCAATGATCTTCCCCTCGTGGACGATCACGCAGCCGATCGGCACGTCGTAGATCGCCGCGGCCTTCCTCGCCTGCCGGATCGCCTCCCGCATATACCTCTCATCTTCGCTCAGCCGTCTCATCCTCGTCTCTCCGTAAATGCATCCGCGAGCGCCGCAAACTGCGCAAGCGTCAGCGCCTCGCCCCGCACGCCCGCGTCAAGCCCCGCAGCCGCGATCGCCTCCGCGATCTCCTCCTTGGCGTACGGCAGTTCCTGGCTGTTATACAGCCCGTTGGCGAGCGTCTTCCTCCTCTGGTTAAAGGAAGCGCGGATCAGCGTGAACATCAGCTTCTCATCCTTCACTGCAACCGGCGGCTTCTCGTAGAGCGTCAGGCGGATCACCGCCGAGCCCACCTTCGGCCGCGGCATAAAGCAGTTCGGAGGCACATTTGCCACGATGTACGGCTCGCAGTAATACTGCACGCCCAGCGAGAGCGCGCCGTAATCCTTTCTGCCCGGCCCGATCTGCATCCGGTCCGCAACCTCCTTCTGCACCATGACCGTGATATTCTTCACCGGCACATGGCCCTCCAGCAGGCTCATCAGGATCGGCGTCGTGATGTAGTACGGCAGATTGGCCACCACCTTGAAGGCTTTCCCGCCGTACTCCTGCGAGAGCGCGGCCAGGTCCGTCTTCAGGATGTCCTCGTTGATGATGCGCACATTGTCGTAGGCCGAGAGCGTGTCCTCAAGGATCGGGATCAGGTTGCGGTCGATCTCCACCGCGGCCACCTGCCCCGCGCTCTCGCACAGATACTGCGTCATCGTCCCGATGCCGGGCCCGATCTCCAGCACCACGTCATCCTTCGTGATCTGCGCGGCCGAGACAATCTTCTCCAGTACCCGCGGATCGATCAGGAAATTCTGCCCGAATTTCTTCTGAAACCGGAAATCATATTTCTGAAGAATCTCGATCGTATTCTTCGGATTGCCTAGTTCTGCCATCCTCTGCTCCTTCTTATGTTCCGCTCACTCTTCCATCCGGTAGAGCTCGCGCCCGTTCTCCCAGGTCACTCTGCGCACCTCATCCGCGCTCACGCCCTTGATCTCGGCGAGCGCCGGCACCACGTAGCGCAGGTACGAGGAGTTATTTCTCTTGCCCCGGTGCGGCACCGGCGCGAGATACGGACAGTCCGTCTCCAGCACGATGCGTGAGAGCGGGATCCGCTCCGCGACCTCGCGGATCTTCCTCGCGTTCTTGAATGTCAGCACCCCGCCGATGCCGATGTAGAAGCCCATCCGGACGAAGCGCTCCGCCATCTCCGGCGAGTACGAAAAGCAGTGCACCACACCGCCGATCTCCCCGGCGTTCTCCTCGCACATAATCTCATACGTGTCCTGCGCCGCCTCCCGGCTGTGGATCACCACCGGAAGCCCCAGCTCCCGGGCAAGCCCCAGCTGCCTGCGAAACCATTTCTTCTGGATCTCGTGGTCCGGCTCCGGCCAGTAGTAGTCGAGCCCGATCTCGCCCACGGCCACGATCTTCTCTCTCCGGCACTCCTGCCGCAGCCATTCCAGGTCCTCTTCGGTCATCTCGCCGCAGTCCGACGGATGTACCCCGATGGCCCCGTAGATGTAATCCCAGGCCTCCGTCAGGGCGATCGTCCCTCGGCAGCCCGCCAGGTCCGAACCCATATTCACGACGCGCCCGATGCCGAGCCGCGGGAGCTCCGCAAGCAGCTCCTGCCGGTCCTCGTCAAAGGCCTCGTCGTCATAATGCGCATGTGTATCAAATATCGGAAAATCACTCATCTTCTAATACCAGAATCCCAGCCACAGATACCGGACGCATTCCAGCGCCAGCAGGTGCAGCGGATAAAACAGATAGAAAAACCAGGTCAGCCGAAGCTTCCCGCGCTCGCCGTTATAAGCCCAGCCGAGAAACACCGGACCGTCCCCCCGGTAGACCCGGACGCGCCGGATCACATAGATCAGCACGATAAATCCGGCGCCGAGCGCACCGTAATCGCTCCTGATCAGCTCTGCCATGACCATGCCGAGCGCCGCGGCCCCGATGGCCGCAGCCTGCTTCCCCTGATCCAGCAGGGGCTTCACCGCCGCGATCGTAAGAAGCCCGATCAGAAGCGTCCAGTAGACGTTCTGATAGCCAAGCTCCAGCGGCTGCCCCATGAACGCGAGGTCAAACGGCACCTCTGACAGCAGGCCGAAGACGGCCAGCCGCCCGGCGTACGTCCACAGGTTCCTCGTGTGGCAGAAGCCCTCCACGAGCAGCAGGCAGTAGATCGGGAAGGCTGCCCTCCCGAGAATCCGGAGCACGTTATCGATCCGGTACCAGTCCCACGGGAAGCGCTCGCACACCCGCGCATAGACCTCGGCATTGCGCATCACGCCGCACTCGATGAGCGCCGCGCCGATGTGGTCGATGAACATGCTCAGGCAGGCGATCAGCTTCCATGCATTGCCCGATAATCCTTTTCTTCTCTCCATCGTTACAGAAAAGAGCTGCCGCACAAAGCGGCAGCTCCCGCATATCTCAGCAGATCTCCGAGCCGGATTCCACATCCTTCTCGGGTGTCAACAGTGCCAGATTGCCCGCGGAATCTTCCGCGCACAGAAGCGTGCCCTCAGACGTCAGTCCCGCCATCTGTCTCGGAGGCAGATTTAACAGGACCATGACCTTCTTGCCGACCATCTCCTCCGGGCTGTACGTGCCCTTGATGCCGGAGAGGATCTGGCGCACCTGGTCGCCGATCTTCACCTGCGAGCAGAGCAGCTTCTTGGACTTCTTCACCGCTTCGCAGGAGATGATCTCGCCCACCGCGAACTGGCATTTCGCGAAATCATCATAGGTGATCGTCTCCTTCGCCTCCACGTGGATCTCTTCCTTCGCGGGCTCCTCGGCCTTCTCCTCGGCAGCCGGCTCCTCGACGATTCCCGCGGCCGCGCGCTGCGCAGCCTGGATCTCGGCGGCCTTCGCCTGGACCTCCGCCAGGTCAAGACGCGCGAAGAGAATCTCCGGCTTCTCGGTCACCTTGTTGCCGGACGGATACTGTCCGTAGGTCTCCATCGCTTCCAGCGGACGGATCTCCGTGTTCAGCTGGGCCACGATCTTCTCCGCCGTCTCCGGCATAAATGCCTCGAGCAGGCTCGCGCCCACGGTGATGGACTCGGTCAGGTTGTAGAGCACCGTCGCCAGACGGTCCTTCTTCGCCTCATCCTTCGCCAGTGCCCACGGCATCGTCTCGTCGATGTATTTGTTGCATCTCTTAAAGAGCGTGAAGATCTCGGTCATCGCATCCGCCACGCGGAGCTTGTCCATCTTCTCCGCGACCTTCTTCGGGGTCGCAAGCGTCAGCTCGATGAGTTCATCATCGACATCTTCCCTGACACCGGTGTTCGTCACCACTCCGCCGAAATACTTGTTGGTCATGGAGATCGTGCGGTTCACCAGGTTGCCCAGGACATTGGCCAGGTCCGAATTCATGCGCTCCACCATCAGCTCCCAAGTGATCACGCCGTCATTTTCAAAAGGCATCTCGTGCAGCACGAAGTAGCGCACCGCGTCCACGCCGAAGACGCTCACGAGGTCGTCCGCATACAGCACATTGCCGCGGGACTTGCTCATCTTGCCGTCGCCCTGCAGCAGCCAGGGATGTCCGAAGACCTGCTTGGGCAGAGGCTCGCCCGCCGCCATCAGCATGATCGGCCAGTAGATCGTGTGGAAACGCAGGATGTCCTTGCCGATCAGATGCAGATCCGCCGGCCAGTACTTCTTGTAGAGCTCGTCGGAGTTGCCGTCGCAGTCCCAGCCGAGGCCGGTGATATAGTTGGACAGAGCATCGATCCAGACATAGACCACGTGCTTATCGTCAAATGAAACCGGAACGCCCCACTTGAAGGAGGTCCGGGACACGCACAGATCCTGCAGGCCGGGCTTCAGGAAATTATTCATCATCTCATTCTTCCGGGCGACCGGCTGAATGAACTCCGGATGCGTCTCGATGTGATCGATCAGACGGTCCGCGTACTTGCTCATCTTGAAGAAATAAGCTTCCTCCGACGCGCGCACCACCGGGCGTCCGCAGTCCGGGCACTTGCCGTCCACCACCTGGGACTCGGTCCAGAAAGACTCGTCCGGCACGCAGTACCAGCCTTCGTAGCTGCCTTTATAGATATCGCCCTGATCATAGAGCTTCTTGAAAAGCTTCTGCACCTGCTTCTCATGATAGTCATCCGTGGTGCGGATAAACTTGTCATACGAAGTATTCATCAGATCCCAGATCCGCTTGATCTCGCCCGCGACACTGTCGACAAATGCCTTCGGCGTCACGCCGGCTTCGGTCGCCTTCTGCTCGATCTTCTGACCGTGCTCGTCGGTACCGGTCTGGAAACGCACGTCATAACCCTGCGCTCTCTTGAATCTCGCGATCGCGTCCGCCAGCACGATCTCGTAGGTGTTGCCGATGTGCGGCTTGCCGGACGTGTAGGCGATTGCGGTGGTAATATAATAAGGTTTTTTCGCCATTTATCGAGTACTCCTCTCCCAGACAGTTCAGATACTGTCATATTACATAAATATAGACCCTCACGCCTTGCTTCGTCAAGAAGCAAGCCCGAAAAACCGGCACTAATACTCCTCCAGGAAGCTGTGCTCCTCGCCCTTTGATTTATACGCCGGAAATGTATCCAGGCACACGTTGTGCAGGCTGTTGAAGATATTCTTCTCGATCAGCGGATTGGTCTTCTTCAGCTCCGCGATCAGCTCCTTGATCTCCTGGCGCTTTGACTCGCCGGTTCCGTTCTCCAGGTTCTCCGTAAACCGGCAGGCGCACTGCAGGAACGACAGCCCGTTGTAGTCCCGCCAGGCCTTCACCGCAGTCTCATTCACGCAGTACAGCGGCCGGATCAGCTCCATCCCCGGGAAATTCGTGCTGTGCAGTTTCGGCATCATTCCCTGCAGCTGCGCCCCGTAGAACATCGCCATCACCGTCGTCTCGATCACGTCGCTGAAATGATGTCCCAGCGCGATCTTGTTGCAGCCGAGCTCCCTCGCCTTCGCGTAGAGATTGCCCCGCCGCATCCGCGCGCACAGGTAGCAGGGCGACCCGTCCGGCACCGAATTCGCCACGTCGAAGATCTCCGTCTCGAACACGGTCACCGGGATCTCCAGCTTCGCCGCGTTCGCCTCGATCATCGCCCGGTTCGCCTCGTTATACCCCGGGTCCATCACCAGATACACCGCCTCGAATGGGATCTCCGTGATCCGAAGCAGCATCTTCACCAGCACCGCGAGCAGCATCGAATCCTTGCCGCCGGAGATGCAGACCGCGATCCGATCCCCCGCCTGGATCAGCTCATACTCCTTGATCGCGTGGATAAAAGGCGTCCAGATCTCCTTCCGGTACTTCTTGCTGATGCTCCGCTCCGCCTGCTGCGCGTATGTCAACTCTCTCGCCATCGCATTTCCCCGCCTGTTCTTATCCGAGCCACAGCCGGCCGAGAGGATCGAAGGTCAGGCACCCCGTCTCGCGGAAGATCACCTGCCCGTCATAATCCTTCACCACCAGCGTCTCATAATACCGATACTTATCCGTGATCTGCTCCCCGCAGAGGCCTTCCTCCACCCAGGCAGACAGCCAGATCCGGTCCTTCTCGATGAATTCCACCGTCTCGTTCGGCTCCAGAGGAACCTCGAACCGCTCCGGCCAGTAGCCGCACAGGCTCTTCCCCTGGCTCACCACCCGGACCACGTCCCCGGGCACCGCCTGCAGATTGTACAGGTCGACCTCCGAGACCGCGAGCACACAGGCCTCCTCCGGCTCCTCCCCGGGGAGATACGCGAACAGCCGCACCTCGCCCCGGCCGAAGTCCCCCTGCAGGAAATACAGCTTCCCCTCCTGCGACACCGGCCGCCCGTACGTCACGTCTCTCTTCTTCTCAAAAGGCACGTACACCTTCCCGGTCTCATAATCCAGAAAACGAATCGTCGCGCCCTGGTATCCCCCGCGCGCGGCCCACGCCGGCACCTCGTCGAAATCCTCCGTGTCGCTGACCGCGTACCCGTACCGGCTCTGCCCCGGCACCGGCATATAATACAGGCCTCTCACGTCCTCGGCCCGCCAGATCTTCATTCTCGTCTCCTCCTCACGCTGATCTGTCTCTTATCATAACATAGATGCATACCTCATCAAAACCATTTTGCATTATTTCATAAGGTAATTTCACTTTACAGGGATTTGACTTTCCCGCCCCCGCCACGTATAATCATTAACCAGACAACAGATGAAGAAACCGAACACGGTATGAGAAGAAAAGGATT